>JAWVFY010000083.1:0-2918 GCA_033855575.1 Solirubrobacteraceae bacterium | reverse complement strand
GCGCGGTCGCAGGTCGCCCACGACGCGTGCAGGCGGAAGTCATGCCCGACGTACAGGCTCTCGCGATCGCCGATCTGCCCACCGACCGCGAGCAGCTCGTCGGCGGCCGCGAACCGCTGCGCCGGGTCGCCCGGCGTCTCGGTCGCAGGTTGGGCTCCCTCGATGGCGTGTGCCAGGACGGCGGGGTCGCCGAGGCGGCGGGCCATCGCCACCGCCTCCGCGGCGATGCTGACCCTGTGGTCGCGGACGGGATCGTCGCGCAACGCGGCGGCCAGTCGGGCGAGCAGCTGCACCCGCTCGGCGCTGTCACGGTTGCCGGCGGCGAGCAGCGCCTGCTCGAGCAACGGCACGAGCGCAGGATCGGTCGCGCCCCGCGCCCAGGCGAACCGGCCGCCGTAACCGATCGCTGCCCGGGCCAGCCGATCCGACCACCCACCGGCGACCGCCAGCTCGGCCGCCCGCGCGAACGCTGCCTTCGCCCCGACGTCATCGCCTGCCCGCGCCAGCGCTTCCCCGAGCTGGACCTGGAGGTCGCATGACCTCTCGGCGCCCGCCGCCCGAGAGCCCTCCAGCAGGTGCAACGCGGCCGCGTAGTGGCGCGCCGCCTCCTCGAAGGCGAGCTGGCGGCTCGCCCGTTGCCCCGCGGCGGTCGAGTAGTCGGCCGCCTTCTCGAGCGACCCGCTGCCTGCGTGGCCGTAGTGGTGGGCCAGCTCAGCCAGATGGGGCGCGGCGTTGGCGGCGTGTACGGCCTCGAGCGCCGCGCCGACAGCACGATGCATCCCAGCGCGGGCCGGCGGCGGCTGCTCGCCGTAGAGAACGTCGCGAATGAGCACATGCGAGAAGCGCCAGCGACCGGGCGCGCCCGCGACCTCCTCGACGAGACCGGCGCTGGTTGCCTCGTCGAGGGCTACCGCCAACTCGGGCTCGCCGATCCCTGACGCGACGCGCAGCACCTCGGACTCGAACTCCCGACCGATGACCGAGGCCTGGCCGAGCACTGCCCGACACGGCTCGGACCGCCGCTGCAGCCGCCACCGGATCGCCTCGTGCACGCCTGCGGGGACCGGCAGCTCACCGTCGTCGTCGCCACCGCCCGCGGCCAGCAGACGTCCGATCTCGGCGACGTAGAGCGCGTTGCCCTCCGTCTGGGCGTGCACACGGGCCACCAGCTTCGCGTCCGCAGGCTCGGCCATCGTCTGGGCCAGCAGCCGTTCGGTCGCCGCCGGGTCGAGTCCGCGCAAGACCAGGCGGAGGACCGCGGGGTCGCGCGCCGCCTCGGCCAGTCCCGCCGCCAGCTCGGTCCCCGCCTCGGCCTCGCGGTGGCAACCGACCACGAGGAGACGGGCGCCCGCGAGCTGGGCGGTCAGGTAGCGAAGCAGCAGGATCGAAGGAGCGTCGGCCGCGTGGAGGTCGTCGAGCAGCACGAGGACCGGCCGTTGGCGGGCGCTGCCCGTCAGGTGGGCGGAGACCGCCTCGAAGAGCAGGAATCGTGCATCAGGGCGCTCGACGGCCGCCTCCGGCAGGTCGCTCAGCCGATCGCGCAGCTCGGGCAGGATCGTGGCCAGATCAGCTGCGCCTGCCCCCAGGGCCGCGCGCAGCTCCTCGCCTTCGAGATGGCGCAGCGACGCCCGCAGCACCTGCACCCACGGCCAGTAGCTCGGGGCGCCGCCCGACTCCCAGCAGCGACCGACGAGAACCAGCACACCGCGCTGTCGTGCCCGATCGGCGATCGCCTCGGCGAGGCGGCTCTTGCCGATCCCCGCGTCGCCCGCCAGCAGGGCCAGCCCGCCACGGCCCGCCAGCGCGCGGTCGAGCATCCCCTCCAGCGCTGACAGCTCGCGCTCTCGCCCCACGAGCCCCTCGTCGGGCGCGGCTTCGAGCCCGGCGTCCTGCGTGAGGATCAGCTGCTGGAGCTCCTTGAGCTCCCGCGACGGCTCGAGCCCCAGCTCGTCGACCAGCATCCGGCGCGTCTGGGCATAGACCTCCAGCGCATCGGCCTGGCGACCGGCGCGGTACAGCGCGAGCATCAGCTGTCCCCGCGGGCGTTCGCGGAGCGGGTGCCGGGCGACGATGCCCTCCAGCTCGGGCAGCAGGTCGGCGTGGCCGCCCAGGGCGAGATCGGCCTCCACGCGGTCCTCGATCGCCGCAAGGCGCAGCTCCTCGAGGCGCGAGACGTCGGGCTGCAGGACCTCCTCGACGGCGAGATCCGCCAGCGGCTCGCCCCGCCACAGAGCAAGTGCGGCGGCCAGACTCTCGGCCACCTCGCCCCAGCGGCCCGCGTGCCGCGCGGCACGCGCGTCGCGGACCCCGGCCTCGAATCGATGCAGGTCGAGCCGGCCGGGCTCGAGACGCAGCACGTAGCCCGGGGGTCGCGTCACCAGCAGCGACCCCTGGCTTCCGCCGGGACGGTCGGGCTCCAGCAGGGCGCGCAGCTGCGAGACGTGCATCTGCAGCGCCTTGCGAGCACTCGGCGGCGGGCGCTCGCCCCACAGGGCCTCGGTCAGCGCGTCGGTGGACACCACCTCGTTGGCGCGGAGGAGCAGGACGGCCAGCAGCAGACGCTGCTTCGCGCTCGGGCAGGGCACCAGACGTTCGCGATCGCGAACCTCGAGCGGTCCGAGGATGCTGAATTCCATGCGCGATCCCTCGGCGCAACCTACACCGGATGCCGTCCGTTGCGGGGCTTTACCCGGAGCTGACCGAGGGCTGGGCGGAGGCGCTGAGAGTGCGGCCACGCCAACCCACACCTGGAGGAACCATGAGCCTCATGTCCACGATCACCACCAACCGCCGGCGTTTCGTCGCCGGCCTCGCGACGGCACTGCTCGTCACCATGCCCGCGCTCGGCGCCACGGCCAGCACGGGCGATCTGCGCTCGCCGGACGCCCGTGACGCCGCGCGCGCCGCGCAGCAGGTCG
>JAWVFY010000082.1:0-7433 GCA_033855575.1 Solirubrobacteraceae bacterium | reverse complement strand
GGGCGGGGCCCGGCGGGGTAGGTTCCGGCCGGGCCCGGCTCCGTCGCGCCGATCGTCGTCCCGCGCCTGCGCGGGGTACTGCACGCCTACGCGTTCTTCTTCGCGCTGGCCGCGGCGATCATCCTGTCGGCGAGCGTCCACGGCACCCGCGCGCACGTGGCCGCGGCCGTCTACGGCGCCGGCCTGTGCGGGCTCTTCGCCGTCAGCGCCACGTATCACCGATGGCGCTTCGACCCGCGCTTCAAGCCGGTGCTGCGGCGCCTCGACCACAGCATGATCTTCGTGTTCATCGCGGCCAGCTACACGCCCGTCGCCCTGCTCGTCCTGCATGGCCCGCTGTCCGGGATCGTCCTGATCAGCGTCTGGAGCGGCGCCGTTGCCGGCGTCGTGTTCAGCCTCGTGTGGATCGACGCGCCGCGCTGGTGGACCGCCGCGGCCTACGTCGCGGTGGGCTGGGTCATCGTCATCGCCGCGCCCCAGCTCGTCCGGGGCATCGGCCTCGGGCCGGCACTCCTGCTCCTGCTCGGGGGCCTGCTGTACTCAGGCGGCGCTGCCGTCTACGCGCGCCAGCGACCCGACCCCTGGCCGTCGGTCTTCGGCTTCCACGAGGTCTTCCACGCGCTGGTCATCGCCGCCGCGCTGGTGCACTTCGCGACGATGGCCGTCTGGGTGTTCTGACTCCGCCTTCTCAGGCCGGGCGGCAGGCCGGCGTGGCCTCGCGCTGCTCCTGCGTGCCGTCCTGGTAGCCCCAGGTCAGCTGGGCGCCCCAGGTTCCCGTGCACGTGGCCGGGTTGATGATGAACGACGTGGCCGAGCTGCGGTGTGCGGTGACGATCCGCTTCCACTTCACGCAGTGGTGCCTGCGGCCATGGCCGCGATACTTCACGCAGCGGTACCGGTGTCGCTTCTTCTTCACCGTGTGGTGAGGGACAGCGACGGGCGCGGTGGCCGACCCGGCACCCAGGTCGAGCTGCAGGTGGTCGAGCTGGATGTTGAGGCCCGGCGGCAGAACGGGGAGCGGCAGCTTGTCGAACTCGATCAGCTCGCCGTAGATGCCCTGGTCGACGGTGCGCACGGATCCGACGCTGGAGCCGTTGTAGCCCGACTGCGGCTCCTTGAAGTAGAAGATGATCCCGCCCTGGTCGGTGGGCTGGGGCGGCGCGGTCCGGAAGAACTCGAGGCTGGCGGTGTAGTGCGCGCCGTTGAGCGAGACGCCGATCGCGCCCGCGCCGAGGCGACTGTCGGCCGGGCACTGGTCCTTGTTGGCCAGCGCGGTCGTGCACGTCCCGGCAACCGCTGTCGGGTCCAGCGCGAAACCCTTCTGGAAGGCGATCGACAACGCGGTCGGCAACTGGCCCTGGCGGAAGCCGGCGTCGGTGGTCAGAGCGTCGACCTTGAAGTGCGAGCCGGTCGAGACGGTGTCCGGGCTGACCGAGGCGTCGCCCGCCGGCATCGGCGAGCTCCAGGCCGCGGCCGGCGCGGCCGCCACGGCGAGAACGGCAGCGAAGATGATCCCCTGTCCACGCATGCGCGACATGCTAGAACCCGGCGCGATGAAACGCGCCGCCGGCGGCTTCGACGAAGCGCTCGTGCTGCTGCAGGCGTGGATCGGCACCGACGTCGTGGTGCGGCTGGACCCCGAGGGCACGGTGATGGCCGGTCGCCTGACCGAGCTCGACCCGGCCGGGATCGACGGAGCGCTGTTCGCGGTCGGCGGCGATCGGCTGACCGGCGTGGCCGTGGCGCTGTTTCGCGACGGTGTCGATTCCGCCGCCGTGGAGGACGACCGGCTGGTGATCCGTCAGGGCCGGGTGACGGTGACCGTCACCCGCTCCGGCTGACTACTTGTGGCGGTAGACGATCCGCCCGCGGCTGAGGTCGTACGGCGAGATCTCGACCCGCACGCGATCGCCCGGAAGCACGCGGATGCGGTAACGGCGCATCTTGCCGGCGAGATGCCCGAGGACCTCATGGTCGTTGTCGAGCTTCACGCGGAACATGAGATTGGGCAGGGCTTCGGTGATCTCGCCCTCCATCTCGATCTTTTCTTCGACTGGCATGCCCTCACAGGGTACCGCGGCGCCCGGCCGCATAACATGGGTATCCATGAAAGTCACACGTGAATGGCTGGACGTCCGGCTCGACATGGGGTCGCGCCGCACCGCCGCCGAGGCCCTGGAGATCTTCGGGCGCCAGCTCGACGACGAGAGCGCCGCGTCGTTCACGCGCCTCGCGCGCATGCTCCGCGTCGGCCGCGACGAGTTCCTGCTCGACCGCGACCAGTCCCATGACCTGCTGACCGCCATCGAGGAGACGGGACAGCTGACGACGCTGCGCCCGCGCCTCGAGGCCTTCCTGCGGGAGGGCTAGCAACGACGGCGCGATTGGCCGCTGCGGTCGCGCTGGTGCTGGCCGCCGGCGGCTGCGGCGCCCGGGCGCCGTCGGGTCCCGCGTCGGGGCGGACAACGACCACCACCGCAGCGCCGACCGGGCTCACCGCCGCCCAGCGGGCCGAGGTGGCGCGGCGCCGACGGGCCGAGGCGCCGCACCGGCGGACGCTCGCGGGCGGCACCTCGCGCGCCGGGCTGCTGGCCGACCTCCGGCGCTCCGTGCTGCGCGACGCTCGCGCCCGCCACCGCCGCCACCAGCTCGAAGGGCGCTACCGCGGCGCACAGTGCGCCATCGCTCGCGACGACCTCGAGTACGCCGCCGCCCACCCAGCGGCCCCGGTCCTGCTCTATGAGTGCGTGGCCTACACGCTCCGCGCGGCCACGTCGCCGCCGCAGGTCATCGGGCAGCCCTACATCGCACGGGTCGACTTCCCGCTCGCGACCTACACCTACTGCCTCTTCACCCCCGTCGGCGGCGAGGGCACCCATACCGCCCTGACCTTCGCGGTCGCGCCGTCGCCCGCGTGCTCGACGCGATGAGCGGCGTCCTGCTCGCCGAACGCGACGGCGCGCTCGCCGTGCTGACCCTCAACCGGCCGGAGAAGCGCAATGCGCTGTCGATCGAGCTGCGCCGGGTGCTGGCCGCCGCGCTGGCCGAGCTGGCCGCCGACGACACGGTCGCCTGCGTGCTCCTCACCGGCGCGGGAAGCGCCTTCTGCTCGGGCATGGACATCTCGCAGTTCGGTGGCGACGCCGGGCACAAGCGCCAGCTCGTCGACTCGAGCATCGCCTGCTTCGACGCTGTGGCGCGCTTCCCCAAGCCGCTCGTGGCGTTCGTCAACGGCGCGGCGGTCGCCGGCGGGTTCGCCCTCGCGCTGCTGTGCGACGTGCGCGTCGCGGGCCCGGGCGCCCGGATGGGCTTCCCGGAGGTCGGCCGCCACATCCCGCCCAGCTACGCCGCGGCGCGCGCCGCCCTGCCCGACGCGCTGGCTCGCGAGCTGTGCCTGACCGGCCGCGTGCTCGAGGCGGATGAGGCGCGTCGCCTCGGCGTCGTCGCCGCGGTCGGCGACCGCGCCGCCGCCGAGCTGGTCGCTCGAGGGATCGCCTCGGCGCCGCCCGCCGCGACGCGGGAGGTCAAGCGGCGAGCGCTGCTGGCCGGCGAGGCGACGTGGCTGGCGCTCCTGGATCAGGAGGGCGAGGCCCTGCGCGCGGCGCTGCTCGGCGACGGCTCCTCGTCGCCGGCCTGACGCGAGACCCGCTCGATCCACGCGGCCAGCCGCGGGCGCCCGGCGATCGATTGGTGGCGGTCGAGGATCTGATGGAAGGGCTCGTCGTCGGCCAGATCCCGGCCGGCGGCGTACTTCAGGAAGGGGTAGGCGCAGCAGTCGGCGGCCGAGAACGATCCGAACAGGAAGTCCCGGCCGGCGAGCAGCGCCTCGAACCGGTCGAGCCGCCGATCCATCACCGCGGCGAGCTCATCGACGGGTCCGCCTGCCTCGATGGCGTTGGGCTCGACCTTCCAGACCCGGTCGAACCACTCCACGAAGACCTCCACGAGCGCTCGCTCGGCGGGGTCGGCCGGAAACAGCGGCGGGTCGGGCACCAGCTCCTCGAGCCGGGCGACGATGACCATCGAGTCGGCGATCACCTCGCCGTCGACGACGAGCACGGGCACCAGCGGTTGGGCGCTCACCGCCACGACCGGCGAGCGATCGTCGTAGGAGATGACGACCTCCTCGTAGGGCAGGCCCTTGTGGGCGAGGGCCATCGTGACCCGCTGGACGTTGGTCGACCAGGGAGCGCGATAGAGCCGGATCACGCCAAAGTCGCTCAGCGGACGACGATTGTCCCATGCATGAAGGGATGGAACTGGCACACATAGCGGTACGTGCCCGGCGTGCTGAGGACGAGGGTTCTCGACCTGCCCCGGGTCAGGGTGCCGGTCTCCAGGCCCCCTGCGCTGGCGGTGTGCGGCGCGCCGTCGCGGTTGATCCACGTCACCTTCGTGCCGGCCGCGACGGTCAGCGACGCCGGCGCGTACTTGAAGCTCTGGATGACGACCGTCCGCACACCGGCTGACGGCGGGGTCTTCGTGGCGGCGCCGCAGCCGCCGAGGAGCATCGCGGCAAGCGGGATGGCGAGCAGTCTGGGCATGCATGGTGTTCGCGCGGCAGCCGGGTCGCGGATCACAAACTGATCCGGATGCCCAGACGCGCCGTAAGCCCCTCCCGACACCCGAACAGGAGGCAGGTGAGATGGACGATCTCGAGACGACACCCGGCGGCGCCCTTCAGGAGCTGACCGAGGACCCCTCGTCGCGCAAGCGGTTCCTCAAGACGGTCGGTGGCGGTGGCGCGGCTGCGGCGCTGGGCGTGCTGATCGCCGCGTGCGGCGGCAAGAGCAGCGGTGGCTCGTCGTCGACGGCGGCCGACGCCGCGACCACGGCGGCCGCATCGTCGGGCAGCTCGAGCTCGGACGCCAAGAACGACATCGGCATCGTCAACTACGCGCTCACGCTCGAGTACCTCGAGGCGCAGTTCTACGCCGACGTGATCGCCAGCGGCGTCGTCAAGGACCCGAAGGTCGCGGCCCTGGCCAAGCAGTTCGGCGCCACCGAGCAGCAGCACGTCGACGCGCTGATCGCGGCGGTCAAGCACCTCGGTGGCACCCCGGCGGCCAAGCCCCAGGCGAGCTTCCAGTCGGTGATCGGCGGCGGTCTGAAGAAGATCCTCGTGACCGCCGCGACGGTCGAGAACCTCGGCGCCGCGGCCTATCTCGGCCAGGCGGGCAACATCAAGAGCAAGGAGATCCTTGCCGCCGCGCTGTCGATTCACAGCGTCGAGGCCCGCCACGCCGCCGCGCTCAACGAGCTGATCGGCGCCGGCTTCTCCGGCGGCGGGGCGCTGTCGGGCTCGATCCCCGACGGAGCGTTTGCCAAGCCGATGCCGATGGCGGCCGTCCTGACGGCCGTCAAGCCCTTTCTCACGGCCTAGACCACGACCACCAGGAGAAACCAGATCATGAACAACGAGAACCTGGCGGTCCCCGAGCTGGCGACCGTCGAGATCCAGGGCATCACCCGCAGCGCTTTCATCCTGCGCGGCGCGATGGCCGCCGGCGCCGTCTACGGCCTCGGCGCCGTGTCGCCGTTCGTCGGGCAGGCGCTCGCTCAGGGCGGCGGCGACGCGGACATCGTGAACTTCGCGCTGACCCTCGAGTACCTCGAGTCGGCGTTCTACACACAGGCGGTCAAGAAGGTGCCCGGTCTGTCGGGCGCCGCGCTGGCCCTGGCCAAGGAGCTGCGCGACAACGAGGCCGAGCACGTCACCGCCCTCACGGCGGCGGTCAAGCAGCTCGGCGGCACGCCGGTCAAGGCGCCCGGCGTGAGCTTCGGGGGCGCCTTCGCATCCAGGGACGCGTTCCTGAAGACCGCCAACGTGTTCGAGGACACGGGCGTCAGCGCCTACAACGGCGCTGCCCCCGGCATCCAGTCGGTGGCGATCCTGGCGGCGGCCGGAAGCATCGTGCAGGTCGAGGCCCGCCACGCGTCGCTGATCCGCCTCCAGCGCGGTGCGCCGCCGGCGCCGCTGGCGTTCGACAAGGCATCGACCAAGGCCGCCGTGCTCAAGGCCGTCACCCCGTTCATCACGAGCTAGATGTTGATGTGAGTAGAGCGTCCTGCCGCGCTACCGTCGCCGGATGGACGTGGCGATCCGCGGCGACATGATCCGGCTCGGCCAGCTGCTCAAGCTCGCCGGCCTCGCCGACGGCGGCGGTGAGGCCAAGGCGCTGCTGGCCGAGGGCGTCGTGGCGGTCAACGGCGAGACCGAGGAACGGCGCGGGCGCCAGGTCCACCCCGGCGACGTCGTCCTCGTCGGCGACGAGGAGCTGCGGGTACTCAGCGCGGGTTGAGCGAGGCCTCGAGCGCCCGGCCGGCGGCCAGGACCGCGGCGTCCTCGCCCACCCGGCCGATCAGCTGGACCGACGCCGGCAGCCCGTCCTCGGCGGTCCCGCACGGCAGCGCCAGCGCCGGGGCGCCGGTGGCGTTGGCGGGGTAGGTGAGCTTGATCATGCGCTCGCGCAGGACCAGGTCGCCGAGCCCGCTCGGCGGCGCGACCATCTCCAGCGTCGGCGCCACGAGCAGGTCGATGCCCTCCATCAGCTCGGCCACCTGCTCGCGGTAGCGCTCGCGCGCTCGCGCCGCGGCGAGAGCCTCCTCGGCGGTGACGCTCATCGCGCGCTCGAGCTTGGTCGTGACGTTGGGGCCGTAGTCGGCCCGGCGCCGGGCGAAGAGCTCGCGGTGGGTGTCGGCCGCCTCGCGCGAGAACAGCGGGTAGGTCCCGCCGGGCAGCGGGACCTCGAGCGGCGTCAGCGCGCCGAACCGGCCAGCGGCGTCCTCCACGCGGGCGCGCACGAGCGGGTCCGCCCCGGCCAGCCACGCGACCCCGACGCGCAGGTCGGCCAGGTCGGGGGCCGCGGCCGGCGCGAAGCCGGGAGCGAGCGCGGCGAGCATCCGCTCGCAGGCGGCGACGTCGCGGGCCATCGGCCCGGCATGGTCGAAGCTCGGCGCCAGCGGCCAGCAGCCGTCCAGCGGCACGAGCCCGAAGCTCGGCTTGAAGCCGACGATCCCGCAGCAGGCGGCCGGCAGCCGGATCGACCCGCCCGAGTCCGTGCCCAGCGCGGCGTCGGCGAGGCCCGCCGCCAGCGCTGCCGCGCACCCGCCGCTCGAGCCGCCGGGGATGCGTCCGGGGGCCAGCGGGTTGGGCACCCAGCCGAAGTGGTCGTTCTCGGAGGTGATCCCCCAGGCGAACTCGTGCAGGTTGGCCTTGCCGGCGTTGCCGTAGCCGGCGGCCTCCAGGCGCGACACGGCGGTCGCGGATGCCTCGGGCACGTGGTCGGCGAAGATCGCCGACCCGTAGGTGGTGCGGATCCCCGCGGTGTCGAAGAGGTCCTTGACCGCCAGCGGTGTCGTCCCGGCGGGCGCGGTCAGCTCGGTGACGAAGATCGCGTCGGTGGGCCCCACCGTCAGAGCATGGCGGAGCG
>JAWVFY010000081.1:0-2633 GCA_033855575.1 Solirubrobacteraceae bacterium | reverse complement strand
GGTGACGATCGCCTGCTCCTCGCGATCCTTGGTGGAGCGCAGCAGTTGCTCGCCCAGGTGGTCGTCGACGGCGGGGTCGGCGCTGCGGCGCGTCGTGCCGGCCAACGCCAGCGTCGAGGCCCGCAGTCCCTGGCGGCGAACCAGCAGCTCGGGGCTGGCGGCGACGAACGCCTTCTCGCCCCGCCCGACAGCGAAGACGAAGCACGACGGGAACGCCTCGCGCAGCACGCCGAGCACCGCCGCCGCGTCGTGGGGTGCTCCGGCATGGACGAGCACCTCGCGCACCAGGACGACCTTCTCCAGCGCCCCGGCCCGGATCCGCTCCACCGCCCGGGCCACCGCACCGACGTAGTGCTCGGGCGGCATCGCGCTGGCCACCCTCGCGCTCTCGACGGGGCTCGGGTCGAGCAGCGGCAGCGGCACGTCGCGCAGCGCCGCCACGCGCGCGGCGCCGCGCTCCGCCAGCGCGGCCGGGTCGTCATCGGGGCGCGCCAGGACGCACACCGTCAGGCGAGCCTCGCCCGCCCGCCGGACGATCGACAGCTCAGGCACGTGCAAGGACGCGGGGGCGAAACCGCTCCAGTGGGGAACCGCGCCGCCGTGCGGCGCGAAGGCGAACCCGCCCAGGGCCACGGGCCCCGAGCCAGAGGGGCCGTCGACGGGATCGGCGGCCGCCGCCGCGGCGAGGTCGCGCCAGGCCCGGGCGGCCTCCGGGAAGCGCCGGGGTCCCGCGCCCTCGATGGCCCGGGCGCAGCCGACGGCGCCCAGCGCGAAGCCCTCGGAGTCGGGCTGCTCCATGGCGAACCACGGCTCATCCTCGCGGCGCGCGGCCGCGACGACCGCGACCGGGTCGACGGCGGGATCCAGCGCGACGGTGACCGAGGCCAGGGCCTCGCCGCGCCGCCGCGCCAGCCGCACCGCCCGCTCGGCGTGGCGCTCCAGCCGGGCCCGGGCGACGGCGTCCAGGCCGTATCCGTCCCGCTGGGAGACCGCGACGCTCACGCCAGCGAGTCTACGCCGGGGCCCACGTGGCCTCGATGCCGCGCGCGTCGTCGTCCTCGTCGCGCAGCACGGCGACGTCGCCGTAGCCGAGGCGCGCGAGCTCGTCGCCCAGCAGGTCGGCCTGCCCACCGCCGAGCTCGAGCAGCAGCGCCCCGCCACTCATCAGGAAGCGACGCGCCTCGTCGACGACCCGGCGCAGGACCGCGGTCCCGTCGCCGCCGCCGTGGTTGGCCTGTGGCGACTCTAACGTGAACGGGTCGCGCTGCAGCAGACCAAGGTCCGGCGTGGGCACGTTGGGCACGACGCCGACGACCAGGTCCACCGCGCCCTCGAGCCCCGCCGGCAGCGGGCCGAAGAGATCGCCTGCGTAGGCCTCCACCCCGTTGGCCAGCGCGCAGGCGACCGCCTGAGCATCGACATCGGAGGCCACCACCCGCGCGGCCGGCCGATGGGCGCGCAGCGTCGCCGCGATCGCGCCGCTGCCGGTACACAGGTCGATCGCCGTGCCGGCCGCCGGCAGGCGCGACACAGCCCGCCACGCGAGCGCCTCGCTCTGCGCGCGCGGGACGTAGACGCCCGGCTCCACCTCCAGCACGAGCCCGCAGAACGAGACCCTCCCGGTGATCCACGCCAGCGGCTCGCCGGTCAGCCGGCGCGCGACGAGCGACTCGAGCAGCTCGGCGTCGCCGGCGGCGCGCTCGCACAGCTCCCGCGCCTCGTCGTCGGCCGCGACGAACCCGGCGCCGGCCAGCCGCACGGCGACCTCAGGTCTCGCCGCGCCCCCGCGAGATCGCGTTCTCGCCCGTGCGCATCATCTCGATCAGCCCGAACGGGCGCACCATCCGCTCGAACGCCTCGATCTTGTCGGTCGTCCCGGTGATCTCGACCACGATCGATCGCTTGGTCACGTCGACCACCTTGCCGCGGAAGATCTCGCAGATCTGCATGACCTCACCGCGCGTCCCGCCGTCGGCGTTGACCTTGAACAGCGCAAGCTCGCGGGTCACCGTGTCGCCGGGCTCGAGGTCGCGGATCTTCAGGACGTTGATCAGCTTGTGCAGCTGCTTGGTGACCTGGTCGATCGGGTGCATCGCCCCGTCGACCGTGATCGTGAAGCGCGAGACCTTGGGATCGTCGGTGGGGCCGACGGTCAGCGTGTCGATGTTGAACCCGCGCCGGGCGAACAGCCCCGAGATCCGCGACAGCACGCCCGGCTTGTTCTCCGTGAGGATCGACAGGACGTGCTTGCGGCCCGTGCGCAGGCCGGCGCTGGCCTCGAGCTCTTCGAGCGACAGCAGCTCCTTGGTGCCTGGCTCGCCCATCAGCCCACCATGTCCCGCGCGGCCTGGCCAGGCGCGATCATCGGGTAGACGTTCTCCTCGCGGGTCACGCGGACGTCGACCATGACGGGGCCCGGAGTGGCCAGCGCCTCGCGCAGGTCGGCGACCAGCGTGCTTTTGTCGCGCAGCCGCACGCCCGTGGCGCCGTGCGCCTCGGCCAGCTTGACGAAGTCGGGCCACTCGCCCATGTCGACCTGCGAGTAGCGCTTGTCCCAGAACAGCTCCTGCCACTGGCGGACCATGCCCAGGTAGCCGTTGTTCATGATCACGACCTTGACGTCGATGCCCTCG
>JAWVFY010000080.1:0-5141 GCA_033855575.1 Solirubrobacteraceae bacterium | reverse complement strand
GTCGGGGTCGCGGACGAAGCACAGCCGCGAGCCGCCCTCCCGGATCGAGTAGGGAGGCCGCTCGGGCTCGATGCCCTTCTCGGCCAGCCGTCCCAGCGTTCCGTCGAGATCGTCGACCGTCACGGCGATGTGGTTGTAGCCCGTGCCCAGCTCGTAGCCGTCGACGCCGAAGTTGTAGGTGAGCTCGAGCCGCGCACCGTCGCCCGGCAGGCCCATGAAGACGTTGATCGCCTCCTCGCGGATCGGCATCCGGCCGACCTCATCGAACCCGAGCGCCTCGTAGAACGAGACGGACCGGTCGATGTCGCCGATTCGGTAGCAGGTATGGATGAGCTGCATGCCGTGGCAAGCTACACCGCGATGATCATCGAGCGCTCCATGAACGACCAGTTCCTGTCGAACACCTACCTGCTCGCCGAGCACGATGACGGCGAGGCGCTGTTCATCGACGCGGGCGGGCCGATGGAGCCGCTGTTCGAGCAGGTCCGCGAGCGCAGCCTCACGCCGACCGTGGTGCTGCTCACCCACCACCACCACGACCACATCTCCGAGCTCGGCGCGATCCGCGAGCGCTGGCCCGGGATCCGGGTCTACGCCGACGAGCGCGAGGGCATCGACGGCGCCGAGCCCTACGCCGACGGCGTCTACGCCGGCCTCGACGTGCGGGCGCTGCACACGCCGGGCCATACCGCGGGGATGCTCTCCTTCGTGGTCGGTGACCAGGTCTTCACGGGCGACACGCTGTTTCGGAACTCGGTCGGCGGGGTGCGGGCGCCCGGCCACACGACGTTTGCGGACCTCCGCGAGTCGATCATGGAGAAGCTGCTCACGCTTCCCGCCGACACGACGATCCGGCCCGGCCACACCGACCCCACGACGGTCGCCGACGAGCTCGAGCACAACCCGTTCGTGCGGCTCTGGCGGGGGCTGGATCCCGAGGGCGCCGAGCCCTGCACGGCATTCGGGGATCCCGCCACGCTGATCCTGTGGGGCGACGACTACGACGGCGGCCACAAGGCGTGGATCCGCTGGCCCGACGGGAGCGACGACATCGTCCCGGGCTCGCAGGTCGAGCCCGGTTGAGCGAGCCGGTCCCCTTCGCCACGCCCGAGGAGCTGCGCGCGTGGCTCGAGGCCAACCACGAGACCGCGTCCGAGCTCTGGGTCCTCTACTACAGGAAGGGCAGCGGGCGGCCCAGCATCACCTGGCCGGAGCTGGTCGACGAGGTCCTGTGCTTCGGCTGGATCGACGGCCACGCCAAGGGCGTCGACGAGGTCTCGCGCCGCCAGCGGATCACGCCGCGCCGTGCGGGGAGCAACTGGAGCGCGCGCAACGTCGGGCGTGTCGCCGCGCTGATCGAGGAGGGCCGGATGCGGCCCGCCGGCCTGGCCGCGTTCGAGGCCCGGCGCGAGGACCGCACGGCGATCTACACCTACGAGCGCAAGGGCGAGCCGGCGCTGCTGCCTGCCGATGAGAAGCGCTTCCGGGCCGACGCCGGGGCCTGGGCGTTCTTCGGCCGCCAGATCCCGTCCTACCGGCGCACCGCGATCGGCTGGGTGGTGGGCGCCAAGCAGGAGGCCACGCGCGAGCGGCGGTTGAGCCAGCTGATCGAGTGCAGCGCCCGGGGCGAGGCGCCACCGCCGTATCGCTGGGCCAAGCTCAAGCCCTGACCTACCCTCCGGGCATGGCCGACGACAAGATCCCCACCTCGCGGATCCGCCGGCTGAGCAAGATCGGCGGGGTCGCGGCCAGCACCACCGCGCGCCAGCTCGGGACGCGGGCGGCGAACGTCGGGCGCAGCGACGAGGCGGGCCAGAAGGCGATGGAGCGCCGCCAGCTGCAGACCGCCGAGCAGATCGTCGCGGTGCTGGGCACGATGAAGGGCGCCGCGATGAAGCTCGGGCAGGTCATGAGCTTCCTCGACGTGGGACTCGTGCCGGAGGAGTTCCGCGAGGAGTTCCAGGCCAAGCTGGCCGAGCTGCGCGACGCGGCGCCGAAGGTGGCCTTCAAGGACATGAAGAAGGTCATCGAGGAGGAGTACGGCGAGCGCATCGAGGAGGTCTTCGAGAGCTTCGACCCCGTGCCGATCGCCGCCGCCTCGATCGGCCAGGTCTACCGGGCGCATCTGAGCGACGGGCGCGCGGTGGCGGTCAAGGTCCAGTACCCGGGCGTCGCCACCGCGGTCCGCGCCGACATGCAGAACCTCACGGTGATCCTGCGGCTGATGAAGCGCGTCGCCCCCGGCCTGGACGCCAAGGCGCTGGGGACCGAGGTCCGCGAGCGCATCGAGGAGGAGCTCGACTACGAGCTCGAGGCGTCCAACCAGCGCCGGCTGGCGCGGATCTACCGCGGCCACCCGTTCATCGTGGTGCCCGAGGTCGTGGGCTCGCTGTCACGCGAGCGCGTCGTCGTCTCGGACTTCGTCGTCGGCCGCGGCTTCGAGGAGATGAAGCAGCTCGACCAGGCCGAGCGCGACCGGATCGGCGAGATCATCTTCCGCTTCTACTTCGGCTGCATGTACCGCCACCACCAGTTCTCCGGCGACCCGCACCCGGGCAACTGCCTGCTGTTGGGCGACGGCCGGATGGCCTTCCTGGACTTCGGCCTGTTCAAGACGATCTCCAACGAGGTGGCGGAGTTCGAGCTGGCCGCCCAGCGGCTGGCCACCGAGCGGCGCGCGGGCGAGCTCGTCGCCCACATGCACGAGCACGGCTGGATCGGCGATCCGTCCCACTACCCGGAGGAGAAGGCGCTGGCGATGGTCGACGACATGACCTGGTGGTACACGCAGGACCGCGAGATCCAGCTCGATCCCGAGATCGCCACCGACGTCCTGATGCAGATGGGTGACCCGCGGTCGCGCCACTTCGGGACGATGCGCCACGAGACGCTGCCGCCCGACCATCTCTTCGGCCGGCGGCTGGAGATGCTCACTCTCGCGGTCATCAGCCAGCTGCGCGCCAAGGCCAACTGGCACCGCATCGCGCGCGAGTGGATGTACGGCGACGACCCGGTCACCGAGCTGGGCCGCCAGGAGGCGGCCTTCTTCGAACCCCGCTAGACCGTCTGGACCTGGAAGAGCGAGGTGGTTCCGGGCCGGCCGCTGGGCAGGCCGGCGGTGATCCCGACCCGGTCGCCGGGCTGGCACCAACCGAGCTCGACCACGCGGCGGGCGGCGTCGGCGATCAGCTGCTCGGTCACGGTGTGCTTGCGCATCGAGCTCGCCCGCACGCCCCACATGAGGTTGCAGCGGCGGACGGTCTCGCGGCCGGGGGAGAGCGCGTAGATCGGGACGGGCGGACGGTGGGCGGAGACGAGTCGCGCGGAGCGCCCCGACAGCGTCGGGACGACCAGCGCATCGAGCTCGAGCTCGCGGGCGGCGTTGCAGGCGCCGTAGGCGATCGTGTAAGCGGGGTCGCGCCCGTCGCGGCTCACGCGCTCCTGGGCCCAGCGCTCGTAGGGTGCGCTCTTCTCGGTCTGGACCGCGACGGCGGCCATCATCTCGATCGCGCCGACCGGGTAGGCGCCGATCGCCGTCTCCTGGGAGAGCATCACCGCGTCGGTGCCGTCGAGGATCGCGTTGGCCACGTCGGCCACCTCGGCGCGCGTCGGGCGCGACGAGTTGACCATCGAGTCGAGCATCTGCGTTGCGGTGATCGACGGGCGCGCATGCTGGCCGGCCATCCGCAGCAGGCGCTTCTGGACCATCGGCACCTCCTCGATGGGCAGCTCGATCCCGAGGTCGCCGCGCGCGACCATGATGCAGTCCGAGACCCGGATGATCTCCTCGGCGAGCGTCACCGCCTGGGGCTTCTCGATCTTGGCGATCAGCGGCACGCGCGTGTGCTCGCGGACCGTCTCGACGTCGGCTGGACTGCGCACGAACGACAGCGCGACCATGTCGACGCCCATCGCCAGGCCGGCGCGCAGATGCTCGAGATCCTCCTCGGGCACGGACGGCAGCTCGTCGGCGGGCCCGGGGATGTTCAGTCCCTGGCGTGTCGCGACGGTGCCGCCGACCTCGACCTCGGCGTCGAGCTCGCCGTCGCCGGCCCGGACGGCCGACGTGCGCAGGCGCACCGACCCGTCGGCGAGGTAGAGCACCTCGCCGGGGCTGATCGCGTGCACGAGGCCGGGCCAGGAGACGCTCATCCGGTGCTCGTCGCCGGGGGTGTCGCCGTTGTCGCAGACGAAGGTCACGGTGTCGCCGACCTTGAGCTCGACCGTGCCGGCGGACAGCTCGCCGATGCGCAGCTTCGGGCCGGGGAGGTCCTGGAGGATGGCCACGGGCCGGCCCGCCCGCCGCTCGGCCTCGCGCACGAGCTCGACGGTCTCAGCGTGGACCTCGTGGTTGGCGTGCGAGAAGTTCAGCCGCGCGACGTCCATCCCCGCCTCGACCATCCGCGCAAGCACCTCGCGATCGCGCGAGGCGGGGCCGATGGTGGCGACGATCTTGGTACGACGCATCCGACTGCGGACGTTAGCCGTGTGCCATGAGCGCCAGGTGAACGACCGGCTCACCGGGGAGGTCGCCCAGGCACCGCTCCAGCGCCGCGACGGCCAGCGGACAGAACTGCGTGCCGGCGCGCGCGCGGATGTCGGTGACGGCGTCGGCCAGCGAGACCGCCCGGCGGTAGGGCCGGTCGCTGGTCATGGCGTCGAGCGCGTCGGCGACCGACAGCAGCCGTGCGGCCAGCGGGATCTGCTCGCCGGCGAGGCCGTCGGGGTAGCCGGTGCCGTCGTAGCGCTCGTGGTGGCTGCGCACCATCTGCTTGACCATCGCGGGCAGGTCGAGGTCGGCCAGGATGTAGCTGGAGATCTCCGGGTGCTGGCGGATGTCGCGCAGCTCGTCGGGGTTCAGCGCGCCCGGCTTGAGGAGCACGCGGTCGGGCACGCCGATCTTGCCGATGTCGTGGATCACCGCGCCGACGTTGATCGCGCGCACCCCCTCCTCGTCGAACCCGAGCTCGTCGGCCAGCCGGCAGGCGATGTCCGCCACCCGCTCGGTGTGGCCGCCGGTGTAGGGGTCCTTGGCCTCGATCGTCCGCGCCAAGGACGTGATCGTCGACAGGTACGAGCGCTGCATCGTGCGCATGAGGTCCTGGTTGTTGGCCAGCGCCTTGCCCAGGCGCGTGTTCGCG
>JAWVFY010000079.1:0-12999 GCA_033855575.1 Solirubrobacteraceae bacterium | reverse complement strand
CACCTGTGCCAGCAGGCCGGGCGGCGGCGAGATCACGGCCAGCAGCCGCCGTCGCCCGCCCTCGATCCGGTACTCGGCGATGTCGGTGGCCGTCGTGTCGCCGGTCGGCGTTATCGCGAAGTCGCCGACGATGCCGCCGTGGATCCGCGTCGTCAGCAACTGCCGGACGACCGAGCGCCGGGTTCCGTCCGAGCGGGCGATCGCGTCGAGGATCACCTGCGCGGCCTGCGCGCCGTAAAACGAGAACCCGAGCGGCGGCGCGTCGATGGCCTTGGCAAAGCGCCGGGCGAACCGTCGCCCGACCGGCCCCAGCGCCTCGACCGGGCGCCCGGCGAAGCTGATCGTCATCCCCTCGGCGGCGGCACCGACCGCGTTCGCCACACGTTCGTCGAAGAAGCCGTCGGGCGTGACGATCTGCATGCGTGCGCCGCGGACCCGTCGCAAAGCCCTGATCAGGGCGCTGTCGAACGGCGTCAGGATGCTGCCGATGAACACGCCGTCGGCGCCGCTGCGCCGGATCGTCTCGGCGAGCCGCGCCACCGCGGCGCCACGGTAGTCGAAGGCCATGCGCGCGGTGCCGACGATCCGCAGGCCGAGGATCCTCGCCGCCCGCCGGACCACCGCACCGAGGAGATCGCCGTAGCCGGTCCCGTCACGCAGGACGAAGAGGCGCCGCACGCCGAGGCGGCGGGCGAGCATGGTGTCGGCGGTGCCCTGCACGTCGTCGGGGGGCAGAACCCGCGCGAAGCCGCGCACGCCGGTCGGGTAGAAGCGCGCCGGCTCCCCGGGCACGCTTCCCACGCCCGCCTGCGTGAAGCCCGTGTAGGTCGTCGCAGGGCTCACGGTCGCCAGTGGGCCGCCGGGTGCGCGGTTGAGGATCGCCAGCTGCGCCGCGGCGCAGTTGGAGTTGAACGGGCCCAGGATCGCCACGACGCTGCGGTCGCGCCCGTAGGCCCGTGCGTTGGCCGCGCAGCGAGCCGGCGTCGCGAACTGGTCAGCCGCGGTGGAGTCGTCGCAGACCTGGAAGCCGATCGCGTAGCGCCCCGCCTGGAAGTGCTCCTCGCGCAGGAGGAACTGAGCGGCCGTCGCCACTTGCGCCGCGGCGTAGCCGCTGGAGCCCTGCAGCGGCAGGTCGGCGGCGATCAGCAACTGCGGACGGACCCCGCCGGCGTGATAGACCGGCGAGCAGAACGACGGCGACAACGCGGTCGTGTCCCCCGGCCCGGTGCTGGTCGCCGCCGCGGACACCCCGGAGCCGGGAGCGCCCGACACCCACACGCGCCCGTTGGCCACCGCGACGTCGGCCAGGCCGCGAGCGACGACCGTCGTCCTGACGGCACCAGTCCGGGGATCGAGCGCGGAGAGCGTCCCGTCGCCGCCGGCGACCCACACATGGCCGGCACCGACGGCCAGCCGCAGCGGAACGTGCTCGAGCCCGATCGGGATCGTGGCGGTGACCCCGCGCAGGCCAGGGTCGACGCGCGAGACGGTGGCCGTGTTGGCGCTGAGCACCCAGATCGCGCCCAGCCCGGCCTCGACCGCGATCGGGTAAGGGGAACCGAGGCCCGGCTTGCTGACGATGGGGACGCGCGCGGTGACGCGGCCCGACGACGGATCGACGCGCAGAACGCTCGCCGCCGGCCCGGAGATGGCCCACAGCGCGCCGCCCGCGACCGCCAGCCCGTCGAGCGGCCGGCCAACGTCGATGCGCCGCACGACGCGGCCCCGCACCGGCGAGATCTCAAGCAGGCGCCGGCTGCCGTCGGTGACCCACACACCTCCCGCGCCGGCCGCGATCGTCCACGGGTTGAGCACGTTGCGATCGTGAAGGTCGGGCGGGGCGATGTCGTGCAGTCGGATCCGGCGTTGCACCGTGGTGTAAGCGGGATTGACCTGCACCACCGACGCACGATCGCGGTCGAGGACCCAGAGCCCGCCCTCGCCCGCGGCCAGGTCGTCGGGGAACGCCCCCGGCGCGACGACGTGGGCCAGGCCGCCGGTCCGCGCGTCGACGGCCGTCAGCGTGCGCGCGGCGTCGCTGCCCACCCACAGCGTGCGCCCGATCGCCACGATGCGCGCCGGGGCGCCGGCGACGTGCACTGCGGAGCTGAGGGCGCCCGTCGCGGGATCGATCGCTCCCAGCGTGTCGGAGCCGAGGAGCGGGCGCGCATCACCGCTGCTGTGGCCGCCGATCGCAACCAGGACAGCGCCGATCGCTAAGGCCAGCGCCACCGTGCCCAGGCCCAGGACGAGCCGGGGGTCGGTCCGCGCGCGGGCGACCGGCGCCACGCCGCGCGCGAGTCGGCGCGCGGCCAGCTCAGGGTCCTGGACGAGGATCGCCCGCTCGAGCTCCTGCAGCGCCGGGCCGGGCTCGAGCCCGAGCTCGTCCACGAGCATGCTGCGCCCCTCCTGGAAGCACTCCAGCGCCTCGGCCTGGCGCCCGGCGCGGTACAGCGCCAACATCAGCTGGCCGCGAAGGCGCTCACGTAACGGATACTCGGCGAGCAGCTCGTACAGCTCGGCCACCAGCTCGCCGTCGCGGCCGAGGGCGAGGTCGGCCTCGACGCGATCCTCGAGCACGGTCGGGCGCAGCCCTTGGAGCTGGGCGGCCCGGCCCTGCGCGAACGGCTCGTAGGCGAGGTCGCCCAGCGGCGGGCCACGCCACAGAGCAAGTGCGTCGCGCAGCAGCGCCGCCGCCTGGTGAGGGTCGCCTTGGTCGAGCAGCGCACGCCCCTGCGCGGCCTGGTGCTCGAAACGGGTGAGGTCGACATCGTCGGGACCGGCGCACAGGCAGTAGCCGTGGCCGTGCGTCTCGAGCCGGCCGTCGCCGAGGATGCGGCGCAGGTGCGACACGTAGACGTGCACGCTCTTCGCGGCGGTCGCCGGCGGCCGCTCCCCCCAGAGCTCGTCGATCAGGCGGTCGGTGGACACGACCTCGCCGCGGTGCAGCAGCAGGATGGCCAGCAGCGCGCGTTGCTTGCCGCCGCCCAGCGCCAAGCGGGAACCGTCGTCCCACACCTCCAAGGGCCCGAGGATCCGAAAGTCCATTCCGCCCTCCGCTTGCTGGTCGAGCCGACGCTACCAGCGCCGTCCGGCGGTGTCACGCGCCCCCCCAGGCCGTCCTAACACCCTGCAGCGCGAGGCGTTTTGAGGTGAGCGAGGGGACTCGAACCCCCGACCGCCTCGTCGCGCCCCGGCGGGCGGGGTGTCTCGGGCGGCGGTGGTTACGAACGCGAAGCCGTCGGGCGACGCCGCGACGCGATCACGACGCTACGTCTGAACCCGGTCCGGGCGGGAGCTCGATCTCCCCGCGCGCCGCGTGTTTGCCACACCGGTCGCAGCGGAGGTCTGGGCCGATGTTGCCTCCGCAGCCGGCGTGGAGGGTGAGTCGGGGCGGGCCGCCCGGGGCCGGGTAGTGACGGTCGCCCCATTTCATCAGCACGATCAGGGCGGGCGCGAGCTCGCGTCCCTTGTCCGTAAGCACGTACTTCGGCCGGCCGGGACGCTCTGGGTCCGCAACGCGCTCGAGCACCTGCTCGCCGCAGAGCAGTTTGAGTCGGTTGGTGAGCACGTTGGAGGCGATTCCGAGGCTCTCCTGGAACTCCTCGAACCGCGTCAGGCCGACGACGGCGTCGCGCAGGATGAGCAGCGTCCAGCGCTCGCCGATGACTTCGAGCGATCGGGCGATCGAGCAGACCTGATCTGGATAGTCGCGTTGAAGCACGATCAGAGGTTAGCCGACTTGCTTGACAAAAGTTACACTCGGGCATAGGTTCCCTTGCATGACGCAAGTTACATGCTCTGAGGAGGACTCGTGAAGCGCAAGCCCCTGATCTTGATCTCGCTGCTTTTGGCGGCGTTCGCGATCAATGTCGACACGACGATCGTCAACGTCGCGCTGCCGTCGCTGGTGCGGCAGCTGCATGCCTCGGACTCGCAGCTGCAGTGGGTCGTAGACGCGTTCAACCTGCTGTTCGCGGGATCCGTGCTGGCGTTTGGAAGTCTGTCGGACCGGTTCGGGCGCAAAGGGATGCTGCTCGCGGGTATGTCGGTGTTCGGTGTGGCGAGCCTGGCCGGCGGCCTGACGGACAGTCCCGGTGCGCTGATCGCGGCGCGCGCGGTGATGGGCGTCGGCGCTGCGATGGTGTTCCCCTCGACGCTGTCGCTGATGACAAACGTGTTCAGCGAGCGACAGGAGCGGGCGCTGGCGATCGGCTTGTGGGGTGCGATCACAGGTGCGGCGATCGCGCTCGGGCCGATCGTCGGCGGCTGGCTGCTCCAGGTGTCGGACTGGCGCAGCATCTTCTTCGCGATGGCGCCGGTCGCGGCCATCGCCGGCTTCCTGGTCGCCCGCTATGTCCCGACCTCGCGTGACCCGCACGCGCCCCGCAGCGACCGAGGCGGGTTCGCGCTGTCGACCGCGATGATCGGCCTGCTCGTCTACACGATCATCGAGGCCCCGGACCACGGTTGGGGAAGCACGCGGACGATCGGCAGCTTCGTGCTGACGGTGGCGCTCGCGGCGGCGTTCGTCGCCTGGGAGCGGCGGGCCGAGCATCCGATGCTCGACGTGAGCCTGTTCGGCAACCCGCGATTCACCGCCGCCAGTGCATCGGTCGCGATCTCGTTCTTCGCCCTGTCCGGGTTCATCTTCCTGGTCACCCAGTACTTCCAGTTCCTGAAGGGCTACGGCCCGCTGTCAACCGGCGTACGACTGCTGCCGGTCGCCTCGTTCGTCGCGATCTCCTCGATCCTCGGGACCAAGCTGGCCGTGCGCTTCGGCACGAAGCTGGTCGTCGCGTGTGGGCTGTTCTCGATGGCCGCGTTCTACCTGTGGGTCGCGACAGCATCGGCCAGCACCGGCTACGGGACGATCGCCGCCCAGATGGTCGTGCTCGGGACAGGGATGGGCCTCACCAGCGCGCCGGCGACAGAGGCGATCATGGGCGTCGTGCCGAAGGCCAAGGCCGCCGTCGGGTCGGCGGTCAACGACGCCACGCGCCTGCTGGGCGGCACGCTCGGCGTCGCCGTGATCGGCAGCGTGTACGCCTCGCTGTACGCCAGCCGGCTCACGAGCTCGCTCCCCGTCGGGTTGCCGGCCACGGTCGCGGGGACCGCCCACTCATCGATCGGCGCCTCGCTCGCGGTCGCAGACAAGCTGGCGTCCGCCGGCCATCCGGCGCTGGCCTCGGCCGTCCACAACGCCGCCAGCACAGCGTTCTTCCATGGCTTCCATGCGGCCAACTACCTCGCCGCCGGCGTCGCCGCCGCAGGCGCCGTGATGGCGCTGGCGCTGCTGCCCGCCCAACCGACCAGCAGCCGCGACGACACGCCAGAGGTGCCGGCACTAGGCACGCCCGCCACAGCCACCTCGAGCAGCTAACAGAACCCAAGCAGTACGAGGGGTGAGCGAGGGGACTCGAACCCCCGACCGCCTGGACCACAACCAGGAGCTCTACCAACTGAGCTACGCCCACCAAGCAGGGCGGGAGTCTAGACGCAGAGCGGATCACGTTCCAATGCGCCGGGAACCGGGAAGCAGTCGGGGCATGGCTTCCACAGACACCCCTGCGCGCGATGCGGTCCTGGTCAAGTACCTCAACGAGGCTTACGGCAAGGAGCGGCAGCTCGAGCAGAACCTGACGGTTCTGATCGCTCGCGCGACCAACCACAAGACGCTCAAGAAGGGACTGCAGGACCACCTCAAGGTGACCAAGAACCAGGCCCGCGGGCTGCAGCAGCGCATCAGGGCGCTGGGCGGCAAGGCCGAGATCGCGCCCGACCTGCCCGGCCCGCCCGCGGCGACGTCGGCGGCGAGCGCCGTGGCCAACGTCGCCAACCGCGCGCTGGCCACCGCCAAGGGTCCCGTGCAGCTCCTGCGCGGCACCGGCGAGGCCGACAACATGCTGCGCAGCGTCCGCGATGCGTTCTGGAACGAGGCCGAGGAGATCGCGCACTACGACGTGATCCACGCGGTCGCCGAGAAGCTCAAGGACACCGAGACCGCCAAGCTGGCCAAGCAGTTCCGGCGCGACGAGGAGAAGATGCAGGCGTTCCTCGGCCGGCAGATCAAGACGCTGGTCGGCGAGGTCGTCAAGGACGAGGTGCCGGCCTCCGAGCGCCGCAACAGCGGATCCACGCGCCGGCGCCGGAGCACGTCGCGCTCGGCGTCCTCGTCGCGCACGACGTCGGCGCGCAGCCGCAGCTCGTCGTCCAACGGATCGGCGGCGACCGGCCGCACGAGCACGGCCCGCACCCGGGCCGCGCAGAAGGCCGCCGCCACGCGCACGCGCAAGGCGGCCGCCGGCTCGGCCAAGCGCACCGCCGGCTCGGCCCGCCGCACCGCGAAGTCGGCGGGCACGACGGCCCGCAAGGCGGGGAGCGCCGCGCGCTCGACCGCCAAGCGCGCTGCGAAGTAGCTCGAAGCCATCGGGTGTCCGCGGGATCGGCCCGCGGGCACGCCGAGCCGGCCGGCGCCGCACCGCCCCAGCCGCCGTGAAAGGGTTGCGGCCATGAGCACGGTGCGCGATGCGACCTTCGACCTGTTCCGCCGGCACGGGATGACGACGATCTTCGGCAACCCCGGGTCGACGGAGCTGCCGATGCTCGGCGAGTTCCCGTCCGACTTCCGCTACGTCCTCGGCCTGCAGGAGGCGGTCGTCGTCGGCATGGCCGACGGCTACGCGCAGGCCTCGGGATCGGTCACCCACGTCAACCTGCACACGGCGCCCGGCGTCGGCAACGCGATGGGCGCGCTGTTCAACGCCCAGGCCAACCACTCGCCGCTGCTGGTCACCGCCGGCCAGCAGGTCCGCGCGCAGATCACGATGCAGGCCAACCTGACCAACCGCGACGCCACGCGCGTCGTGCATCCCTACGTCAAGTGGAGCTTCGAGCCGCCGCGCGCCGCCGACGTGCCCGCGGCGATCGCCCAGGGCATCCACCGCGCGTCGCTGCCTCCCAAGGGCCCGGCCTTCGTCTCGATCCCGATGGACGACTGGACCGCCGAGATCGATGACGCCGACGTGCGCTGGGTCACCGACCGCGCGGTGACCGGGCGTGCGGGCGCCGACCCCGAGGTCGTCCGCGACCTCGCGGCACGGCTGGCGGCCGCGAAGAAGCCGGTCCTGGTCGCCGGCCCCGACATCGACGCGTCGGGCGCGTGGGACCTGGCCATCGCGCTGGCCGAGAAGCAGCGCCTCGGCGTATGGGCCTCCCCCGCCACCGGCGGCGGGCGCCTCGGCTTCCCCGAGCGCCATCCGAACTTCCAGGGCACCCTCCCCCCGGCCATCGGGCCCATCGGCTCGACGCTCGAGGGCTGTGACCTGATCCTCGCCGTCGGCACGTCGGTGTTCCCGTACTACCCCTACATCCCCGGGCCGCCGCTGCCGGAGGGCGCCCGGCTGGTGGCGATCACCTCGGACCCCGACGAGGCCGCCCGAGCTCCGATGGGCGACGCGATCGTCGCCGACGTCAAGCTCACGCTCGAGGCGCTGCTGGCCGCGGTCGGCGAGAGCGATCGCGAGCCGCCCGCGCCGGTGGGCGACGCGCCGCCGGTCGAGGACTCCGATCCGCTGGGCGCCGGCGCGGTCCACGCGACGCTCAACGACGTGCTCCCCGACGACGGCATCGTGGTGCTCGAGTCGCCGACCAGCACGATGGCGCTGCGCAACCGCCTGCGCATCTCGCGGCCCGGCAGCTACTACTTCTGCGCCGGCGGCGGGCTGGGCTACGGGCTGAGCGCCGGGATCGGCGTGCAGCTGGCCCAGCCGGACCGGCCGGTGGCCTGCGTCCTCGGCGAGGGCTCGGTGCAGTACGCGGTGTCGGGCTTCTGGACCGCCGTCGCCTACCAGGTGCCGGTGACCTTCCTGGTCCTGCGCAACAACGAGTACGGGATCCTCAAGTGGTTCGCCGAGGTCGAGCAGGTCACGGGTGCACCGGGCCTCGACCTGCCCGCGCTGGAGACCGCGGAGATCGCCCGCGGCTATGGCGTCGACGTCCACCGGGTGCACAGCCGCGACGAGCTGCGCGAGGCGCTGTCGAGCGGGCTGTCGAGCAGCGGCCCGTCGCTCGTCGAGGTCGACGTCGCGCCGGGGATGTCGCTCTTCTAGATGAGCGTCGTCGCGCCGCCGCCTCCCTCCCAGCCGGCCGAGGACCGCCTGCCCGACGCGCTGGCCGCCGGCACGCCCGAGCCGCTGCGCTCGGAGCTCGTCGCGCTGCTGGGCGCCGACCGCGTCCTGCACCGCGCGCTCGACCTGGTCCGGTACGCGTCGGACGCCAGCCCCTACCGCCTGATCCCGCAGGTCGTCGTCATGGCCCACGACGCCGTCGACGTCGCGAAGGTGTTCGCGTTCGCCCGCCAAGCGGGCCTGCCGGTCACGCTGCGCTCGGGGGGCACGAGCCTCAACGGCCAGGGCCAGAGCGACGGGATCCTCGTCGACGTGCGCCGCCACTTCGAGGGCGCACGCGTGCTCGACGACGGCGCGCGCGTGCGCGTCAAGCCGGGCACCGTGCTCGGCCGGGTCAACCGCCAGCTGGCCAAGCACCAGCGCCGTGTCGGCCCCGATCCGGCCTCCACCGACATCGCCACGGTCGGCGGCGTGATCGCCAACAACTCGGGCGGCATGCGCTGCGGCGTGCGCCACGACGCCTACCAGACGCTGCGCTCGCTGACCTTCGTCCTGCCGTCGGGAACCGCGATCGACACCTCGGCGCCAGACGCCGCCGAGCGCTTCGCGCGCGAGGAGCCCGAGCTGGCCGAGGGGCTGGCGGCGATCCGCGACGAGCTGCGCGCCGACACCGAGCTCGCCGCTCGGGTGCGACGCAAGTTCGAGATCAAGAACACCACCGGCTACCGGCTGTGCGCGTTCCTCGACGCCGAGGAGCCGGTCGACATCTTCGCCAAGTTGCTCGTCGGCTCGGAGGGAACGCTGGCCTTCGTCGCCGAGGCCGAGCTCGAGACGGTGCCCCACGGCCGCCATACCTCCACCGGCCTGCTGTTCTTCTCGGACATCGACGCGGCGGCCGCGCCGGTGCCCGCGCTGGTCGAGGCCGGGGCGACGGCGGTCGAGCTGATGGTCAACCCGACGCTGATCGCGGCGGCCTACTCCCTGCCCGGCATCCCCGAGGCGTGGCGCGAGATCCCGCCGGAGGGCGCGGTCCTGCTGGTCGAGCTGCGCAGCACCGACGAGGCCGAGCTCGACGGGCTGGAGGAGCGCGCGCTCGCCGCCGTCGCCGGGTGCGAGCTGCTCGAGGAGGCGAGGTTCACACGCGACCGCCACGAGACCGAGGTCTTCTGGCTGGTCCGCGAGGGCATGCAGGGGATCGTCGGCGCGATGCGCCCGCAGGGCACCGCGCTGCTGATCGAGGACGTCTGCGTGCCGCCGGCCCGCATCGCCGAGTCGGCGCGCGACATCCAGGCGCTGCTGGGCGAGCATGGCTTCCTGACCGGTGTGGCCGGCCACGCCAGCGCCGGGAACCTGCACTTCCTGCTGACGCCGGCGCTGGCCGAGCCCGCCGACCGCGACCGCTACGAGGCGTTCATGACCGGGCTGGTGACGCTCGTGGTCGACAAGTACGACGGGTCGCTGAAGGCCGAGCACGGAACCGGCCGCAACATGGCCCCCTACGTCGAGCACGAGTGGGGCGCCAAGGCGACCGGGCTGATGTGGCGGATCAAGGCCCTGGCCGACCCGGGCGGGGTGCTCAACCCCGACTCGGTCCTGAGCCGCAACCCGCAGGTCCACCTCGAGCATCTCAAGTCCACGCCGCCGATCGAGGACGTCGCCAACGCCAACGCGTGCATCGAGTGCGGGTTCTGCGAGCCGGTCTGCCCGAGCCGCCACCTCACGACCACGCCGCGCCAGCGGATCGTGCTGCGCCGCGAGATGGCGCGCCAGCCCGAGGGCTCGCCCGTGCGCCGCGCGCTGGCCGAGCAGTACGCCTACGACGGCGACCAGACGTGCGCCGCCGACGGCTCGTGCCGACTCGTGTGCCCGGTGGCGATCGACACCGGCAAGCTCATCAAGGAGCTGCGCGTGCACGAGCACGCCCCACGGGCCCAGCGCGGGATGACCCGCGCCGCGCAGCGCTGGGCGGGGGTCGAGCGCGCGGCGCGCGCGGGCCTGCGCGCCGGCACGATCCTCGGCGACCTTCCGATGCGCGCGCTCACGCGCGCCGGGCGCAGGCTACTGGGCGACGAGGTCGTGCCGCAGTGGTCGTCCGCGCTGCCCGGCCCGGCCCCGGCGCGGCTGCCGGCCACGCGCCGGGACGGCGCGGCGGCCGTGTACCTGCCGTCGTGCCTGAACCGGATGATGGGGCCGCCGGCGGGCGCGCGCTGGCTGCCCGACGCGCTCGTCGAGGTCAGCGCGCGGGCGGGCGCGCCGCTGTGGATCCCCGACGACGTGGCCGGGCACTGCTGCACGATGCCGTGGAGCTCGAAGGGCTTCACCGACGGCCATGCCCACATGGCGGGCAAGCTGGCCGCGAGCATCCGCCGCTGGACGGAGGACGGCGCGCTGCCGCTCGTCATCGACGCCGCGTCGTGCACCCACGGCGTGACGACCGAGGTCGACGGGCTCGACGGCATCGAGATCATCGACGCGGTGGCCTGGGGCCGGCGCCTGCTGCCCGGCCTGACGGTCAGCGCCCCGGTCGCGTCGGCGACGGTGCACCCCACCTGCTCGTCACGGCATCTCGGCCTGGCCGGCGACCTCGAGGCGCTCGCCGCCGCATTGGCCGAGGAGGTCCACGTCCCGGTGGTGGCCACCTGCTGCGGGATGGCCGGCGACCGCGGCCTGCTGCATCCCGAGCTGACCGCGGCGGCGACGCGCGACGAGGCCGCGGAGGTGGGCGAGCGGGACTTCGCGGCGCACCTGTCGGCCAACCGGACGTGCGAGCTCGCGCTCGAGCAGGCGACCGCGCGCCCCTACGAGCACGTGATCGGCCTGCTCGAGCGCGCGACGCGCCCCTGACCGGGGAACGCGCCCGCGATCAGTCGCCGGCCAGGATCCGGTAGAGCGCCTTGCGGGCGTCGGTGAGGACCTGCTTGGCGGCCTCGACCTGACCCTCGTCGCCGGACTGGGCGACCTGGCGGACGGCGAGGATGAGCTGGCGGAAGTGGTCGCGGATGGCGAACTCGGAGTCCGAGACGCCCTCGGTGACCTTCTCCCACGGCTTGCCGATCTCGTCGGCGTGCTCGGTGACGTGGGCGCGGCCCTCGTCGGTGAGACCGAACAGGCGCTTGCCCTCGACCTCCTGCGCGCGGACCAGGCCCTCATCCTCGAGCTGCGCGAGCGCGGGGTAGACCGCGCCCGGGCTGGGCCGCCACATCCCCTGGGTGCGCTCGGTGATCTCCTGGATGATCTGGTAGCCGTTGCGGGCCTCCTCGGACAGCAGGGCGAGGATCGCCGCGCGGACGTCGCCGCGCTGCGCCCGCGGCCCCCCCGGACCGAGCCCGAAGCCTCCGCCGGGGCCGCCCCAGCCTCCCCGTCCTCCGCGATGGTGCCGGCTCATCGCCGCCCAGCGCGGGCCGCAGCGGCCGGAGCCACCGCGGTGGCCCGGCCAGAAACCGGGCATCTCCTCTGCGTATGCGTGCATGCTGCACTCCTTCTTTCGACTATCTCGATATATCGACGATAGCACGAGAGTGCCGTGACAGCGACCGCGAGCCGGTCAGGCGAAGAAGCCGAGCACCCGGCGCCAGGCATCGGCGCAGGCGTCGGCGTGCTCCGCGTAGCGGCGGTCGAAGAACGAATGCGGCGCGCCGCGGTAGGTCACGAGCTCGTGCTCGACCCCGGCGCCCGTCAGCGCCTGGTCGAAGTCCGCGACGTGCTCGGGCAGGATGTGCTCGTCGGCCCCGCCGAACAGCCCGAGCACCGGGCCGTGCATCCGCGGCGCCCAGTCGGCCGGCGAGGGCAGGCCGGTGCGCGAGTTCTCCAGCGAGCCGTAGAAGCCCACCACCCGGTCGAGGCCCAGGTCGGGATTGGCGGCGGCCAGGAACGCCTGCGTCCCGCCGAAGCAGAACCCGACGACCGCGACCCGCTGGACGCCCGCCCGCTCGCGCAGCGCGGCGGCCGCCGCCGCGGCATCGGCCTGGACCAGCTCGACCCTGGTCTCCATCACATGGGGCCAGTAGTCGAAGTCCTCGTCGCGCTCGCCCGTGCCGGCCGTGCGCCCGAAGTAGTCGATGGCGATCGCGTCGTGGCCGGCCTGCGCGAAGCGCTCGGCCAGCTCGGTGTAGAAGCGGTACAGGCCGCGCACGTCGGGCAGGATCACCACGCCCAGGTCCGAGCCGCCGGGCGTTCGCGCCAGGGCGGCCGAGAACCGCGTGCCGTCGGCGGACTCGAGCTCGATCAGCTCGGCGGCGGCGCCGCCGCCCAGCGGCGGCAGGCCGAGGTCGGCCGGGAGGTCGGGCGGCAGGCTGTCGTAGGCAAAGCACATGAGCGGACCGTACGCGACCCGCCCGCTCGGCCCTACCGGGCGTCGCCCTCGCGCACCGCCCAGCCCGCGCGCGGGTCGGGCAGCGGCGTCAGCGCCTGCTCGATCTGCTCGCGCTGGGCCTCGAACGCGGGCGGCAGGATGATCCTGGTGCCGAACGCCTCGGCGGGCAGGTCCACGGCGAACCCGGGGCCGTCGTCGGCGATCTCGAACAGCACGCCGCTGGGCTCGCGGAAGTAGATCGAGTGGAAGTAGTGGCGGTCGATGATCGGCGTGGACTGCACCCCGGCATCGCGCAGGCGCTCGTGCCAGCGCGGGTGCTCGTCCATGGTGGTGCCCCACGCGACGTGGTGCACCGTCCCCGCGCTCGGGAGCGCCGGCTCCGCCGGGGGCGGGTCGTAGGAGATCGTGGCGCCGCGGCGGTCGCCGCGGAGGCTCCACGCGCCGGCGCCGGCGGACTCGGCGCCCAGCACGCGCTCCAGCAGCGGTGCGCTCTCCTCCGGATGATCGCTGTAGGCGCGCACGCCGTCGAGGCCCTGTAGCGCGTGCTCGGCGGGGATC
>JAWVFY010000078.1:0-2638 GCA_033855575.1 Solirubrobacteraceae bacterium | reverse complement strand
CGAGCACCTCCACCGGCAGGTCGAGGTACTCGAACACGCGCCGGAACAGCGAGAACGACGTCTGCAGGTCCACGCCGACGCTGAGCAGCGAGCCGATCGGGAACAGCAGCCGGGTCTGCAGGGTGGTGAAGGCGACGACGGTGCCGATCGAGACGTGGCCGCTGAGCCCGGCGAACCAGTAGACGAGCGCCGGCATCACCGCGAAGGTGGTCTGGACGGAGGCCATCCGCCAGCGGCCGGCCATCCGCGAGCGGACCTCGAGGTCGGCCAGCTCGTCGGACTCCGCGGTGAAGCGGCGGGCGAGGTCGTCGCCGCGGCCCATCGTCTTGCCCAGCAGCACGCCCGACACCGACAGCGACTCCTCGATCAGCGAGGACATGTCGGCCAGGCGGCCCTGGCGGATGCCGGCGATCTTCTGGCGCTCGCGGCCGACGCGGCGGGTCATCCAGACGAAGAACGGCAGCACGGCGAGGCTGAACAGCGCCAGCCGCGGGTCGAGCACGATCATCGCCACGATCACGCTGACCACCGTCGTGACGTTCGAGGCGATCGAGGTTGCCGTGGAGGTCACGACGTTCTGGACGCCGCCGATGTCGTTGGCGATCCGCGACTGGACCTCCCCCGTGCGCGTGCGCGTGAAGAAGGCCAGCGACATCCGCTGCAGGTGGCGGTAGACGTTCGTGCGCAGGTCGTGCATGACCCGCTGGCCGACGACGTTGGACAGGTAGGTCTGCGCGACACCCAGAGCCCCGGTCGCCACCGAGATGGCGATCATCGCGCCGACGAGCGCGCTCAGCAGGCCGGTGTCGTGCTTCGGGATCGCCGTGTCGAGCACGGAGCGCAGCAGGAACGGCGAGATCATCGACAGCAGCGCGCTGACGACGATCAGCCCCAGAACCAGGCTCAGGCGGGCCCGATAGGCCCGGAACAGGCGCATGATCCGACGCCCGTCGCCGGGGCGGACGGGAGGGTCGGGGAGATCGCTATGTTGAGTTGCTGTCACTCAGATCTTTTGCTACTGTTGCGTGCGCAACATTCTTGCACTTCTCGGATTGGACGTCAATGCCTCGCCTCCTGCTCATCCCTCTCGACGACACCGTCGTCTTCCCGACCATGGACGTGACCCTGCCCGTCGACCCGGGCTCCGAGGACCGCGTCCTCCTCGTGCCGCGCCATGAGGGCAACTACGCCTCCGTCGGCACGATCGCCAACGTCATCGGCACGGTACGCCTCCCCGGTGGTGGGCGTGGCGTCCAGCTCGAGGGCGTCGCCCGCGGCGTGCTCGGCGCAGCCGAATCCGACACCAACGGCGACCTGCGCGTCGAGGTCGAGGAGCGCACCGACGACGTGCCCGTCGACGGCCGCACCCGCGAGCTCGAGCGCGAGTACCGCGCCGTGATCGACGAGATCCTCGAGCTGCGGGGCGTCGATGAGCGCATCGGCGCGTTCCTGCGCTCGATCCGCGAGCCCGGCGCGCTGGCCGATACCAGCGGCTACTCGCCCGACCTGACCTTCGAGGAGAAGGTCGCGCTGCTCGAGATCGTCGACGTGACCGACCGCCTGGAGAAGGCGCTGGGCTACCAGCGCGAGCGGCTGGCCCAGCTGCAGGTCCGCAAGCGCATCCGCGAGGACGTCGAGTCCGGCGCGGCCAAGCAGCAGCGCGAGTACTTCCTGCGCCAGCAGATGGACTCGATCCGGCGCGAGCTGGGCGAGGACGACGGCTCGGCCGTGGACGAGTACCGCAAGAAGATCGCCGAGCTGAACATGCCCGACGACGTGCGCGAGCACGCCGAGAAGGAGCTCGCGCGCCTGGAGCGCATGGGCGAGGGCGGCTCGGGCGAGGGCCAGATGCTGCGCACCTACCTCGACTGGATGGTCGCGGTGCCGTGGGGCCAGACCTCCGACGAGAAGCTCGACCCCACGGGCACCCGCGCGACGCTGGACTCCGACCACGCCGGCCTGGAGGACGTCAAGGACCGGATCGTCGAGTACGTCGCGGTGCGCAAGCTGCGCGAGGAGCGCGGCATCGCGTCCGACAACCGCAGCGGCGCGATCCTGACGCTGATCGGGCCTCCCGGCACCGGCAAGACGTCGATCGGCGAGTCGATCGCCAAGGCCATGGGCCGCGAGTTCGTCCGCATGTCGCTGGGCGGCGTGCGTGACGAGGCCGAGATCCGCGGGCACCGCCGCACCTACGTCGGCGCGATGCCGGGCCGGCTGGTCCGCGCGCTGCGCGACGCGGGGACGATGAACCCGGTGATCCTGCTCGACGAGGTCGACAAGGTCGGCGCCGACTGGCGCGGCGACCCCAGCGCGGCCCTGCTCGAGGTGCTCGACCCGGCGCAGAACTCGACGTTCCGCGACCACTACCTCGACATCGAGCTCGACCTGTCCCAGGTCGTGTTCATCGCCACCGCCAACCAGGCCGAGACGATCCCCGGGCCGCTGCTTGACCGCATGGAGGTCATCCGCTTCGACGGCTACACCACGGTCGAGAAGACGGCGATCGCGCGCGACTACCTGTGGCCGCGCCAGCGCGAGCGCAACGGCCTGCTCGAGGACGAGGTCACCGTGACCGACGCGACGCTCGAGCTGGTCATCAGCGAGTACACCCGCGAGGCGGGGGTCCGCCAGCTCG
>JAWVFY010000077.1:0-3254 GCA_033855575.1 Solirubrobacteraceae bacterium | reverse complement strand
TACGTGACCGCGTACGGTGATCCGTCGGGCTCCAGAAGCCGGCCGTTGGCCAGCCGGCCGGCGTCGACCGGGTCGAACCCGAGGTCGTCGATGAGCTGCATGACGGCAGCGAGCGCGCGCCGGTCGTCGGCGGCAGCCGCGACCGCGATGCGGTCCGGCGCGCCGCGCTCGCGGGGGTATTCGTCGAGCTCGTGGTAGCCGAGCTGGTTGAGGCTCTTGACAACTCGCGCCCCGGGGAATCGGGCCTGGACGACCGCGCTCGAGCCATCGGGTGCCTCGGCCAGCTCTGAGTCGTCGCCGTCGATATCAGGCCAGTAGTTCATGGCGTCGATGAGGATCTTGCCGTCGAACAGGTCCGTCGGCAGCTCCCGGAAGCGATGGGTCGGGACGGCGAGCACGATGATCTCGGCGGAGGCGACCACCTCGTCCACCGTCATCGCAACCGCGCCGCGGGCCAGGACGTCGACCTGCAGCGCGATCCGCTGCGTCGGGCCGGACCCGGCGATCGCGACCTCGTAGCCCGCAGCGAGCGCCGTGCGGGCCAGCGCGGTGCCGAGCTTGCCGGCACCGACGATCCCGAGCTTGCGCGCCGCCATCGTGGTCACGCCTCCTCCGACGCGTGGGTGGAGCGGACGGGGCTCTTGACGTCGCCCAGCCGGTCCCGCCGAGCCGATGCAGCGTCGTGCTCGGGCGGGTCGGCCGCGAGCAGCTCGCGGGCCCGCGGGAACACCTCACGGCCGAGTAGCTCGATGGACTCCAAGCGCTTCTCGAACGGCAGCTTGCCGATCGCGTGATGCAGGTCGAGCCGGTCGACGTCGAGCGTCCGCATCGTTGACGCAAGGCGCTGCGCCACGGTCTCGGGGGAGCCCACGAACAGCGCGCCATGCTCGACCTCGGCGTCGAACTGGGCGCGGGTCGGGCGCCGCCAGCCGCGCTCACGCGCGGCGCGGTCGAACGTCTCAGCCCAGTGCGGCCACTGCGTCTCGATGGCCTCCTCGTCGGTCGCGGCGACATAGCCCAGGGTGTGGAGGCCGACCGCGAGTCCTGGCTGTCCGTATTCGGCAAGCGCACGCCGGTAGAGGTCGACGAGCTGGCGGAACCGCTCGGGCCTGCCGCCGATCACCGCGAGCATCAGCGGTAGCCCGAACCGGGCGGCTCGGATCACCGAGTCCGGGCTGCCGCCCGATCCGACCCATGTCGGCAGGCTCCCCGGTGCGAGCGGGGGCGTCAGCACCTGGCCGTCGAGCGCTGGGCGGTACTTCCCCGTCCAGGTGACGGGCCCACCGCGCAGCAGCTCGACGAACAGGCCGAGCTTCTCCTCGAAGACCTCCTCGTACTCGTTCAGCTCGTAGCCGAACAGGGGGAACGACTCGACCGCCGAGCCGCGCCCGACGATCAGTTGTGCGCGGCCACCCGAGACGGCGTCCAGCGTCGCGAAGTTGTTGTACACCCGGACCGGGTCCTGGGTGCTCAGCACGGTCACGGAGGTTCCCAGCCGGATCTTCTCCGTCCGCGCGGCGATCGCGGCGAGCACGACGTGCCCTGCGGAGTCCATGGAGTCGTCGCGGTAGTGCTCGCCGATGTTGAACGAGTCGATCCCGACTCGCTCCGCGAGCACGCCCTCCTCGACGGTGTTCCGCACGACCTGATCGCCCGCGATCGTGTTGCCCGCGGCGTCGGCCGTTACGGCCATGAACGAATCGAGCCCGAACTCGTACTCGCGGTCCGACATCGTCGTCAGAGCTCCCTTTCCGTATGGTGGTGGTTTACCATGGTGGTAGAGTACCATAGTGGTAGTTGACCGACAAGCCCCCTATCGTCTGCGAGGTGAGCACGGTGGCATCGGCAGAGCTGTCCTCGATCCTGGCCGCGCTCGGGCGTGATGCGACTGCACGCGTGCGCCGGGCGATCCGCCCGCTGGGCATCACCGCACACCAGTACCTCGTGCTCACCCAGCTCGCCGACCTCGACCTGACGAGCCAGACCGCGCTCGCGTCGGCGCTGGGCCTCGACCCCAGCAACCTGGCCACGACGATCTCAGAGCTCGTCGACCGCGATCTCGTCGACCGCTGTCGCGACGGCGCCGACCGCCGCCGCTACGCCGTGACGCTGGCTCCCGCCGGCGTGAAGCTCCTGCGGAAGGCCGACGCGGCCATTGTCACATCCGAGCGCGACCTGCTCGTGGCACTCGAACCCAGCCAACGGGACCAGCTCCACGCGCTCCTGCGGCGCATCGCCGACGGCGTCGAGTTATGCCCCACGGCCGGCGGCGAAGCCTGCGACTAGGTTCGGGAGCGCGACCGGATCGCCCGGCCGCTCAGCTTTAGCTGAGGCGTCGCCGCTGGAGTGCCCACCAGACCTCTACGACGGTCTCGGTTTCTCGCAGCGAGCGGCCCGTGGCTTCTTCGAATCGGTCGAGGCGCTGGCGGACGGTGTTCGGATGGACCTGGAGGTCCCTTGCGGTGGCGTCGACGTTGCGATCGTTCTCCAGGTAGCGCTCCGTGGTGGCGAGAACCACGTCGCCACCGGTGATGTCAAGGACTGTGGTGATGTAGCGCGCCGTCATCACGTCGCCGATGTCGATGTCGGTTGCGATCGCGGGGTGCAGGCTCAGGTCGTCGAAGCCGAAGAGGCCAGCGGCGCCGAGCGTGAGTGCTGTCTCAAGGGCCCTGGTGGCTTGGCGGAATGCGGGCTTCATCGCCGTGAGGCCGACGGCCTCTGAGACTCCGACGGCTGTCGGTGCGGCGGTGCGCGGGAGACGCATGATGAATCCGCAGGCGTCTCCGTCGATCAGGGCGAGTAGGCCGTTCCCGCGTCGCACCAGACCATCGGCGCCCAGATAGCTCTCGATCGCTTCCATGTCGAGGGCTGGTTGCGGGCGGGCGCGGATGGCGTGGTAGACGCCCTGCGCCTCGAGACCGAGTGGACCCAACGCGCTTCGTATCTCGCCCGGCGTGGCAGTGCCGGAGAGGACCCGGCGCACGAAGTTGGTCTGTGCATGCTGCTGCTCTCGCGCGTTGCTGAGTTCGCCGCGACGGTGCCCATCGGCCGCGTGGATCATCGCGAAGTCCGCCCACGCGAGCTTGAGCTCGAGAAACTCGAGGAGCACCGCGTCTCGGTTGGGGCCTGGCGCCGCGACCCGTCGCGCCAGCTCGTAAAGCTTCTCGAGTCCGATCCGCCAGACGGCGAGCATCTCGCGGATGGCGACACCTTGACGGCCGCGAGTCTCACCGCCTCTGTCGAAGAAACTGCCG
>JAWVFY010000076.1:0-3887 GCA_033855575.1 Solirubrobacteraceae bacterium | reverse complement strand
GCGACTTGCCCGATCCGGCGTCGCCCACGATGGCCACCAGCCGGGCGCGGCGGGTCTCGGCCGTCTCGTCATAGGCCCCGATCACCCGTTCTAGCTCGCTGGCCCGCCCGACGAACGGGGCTTCGAGGCCGGCGCCGCGGCGCGCGCCGCCGACCCCGGCGACGACGCTGAGGGCGGTCCAGGCGTGGACGGGCTGGTCGCGGCCCTTGACCTCGTGGCTTCCGGCGTCCTCGTAGGCGATCGCGGCCTCGCTGGCGCGTCGGGTGACGTCGTCGACCAGCACGGTCCCGGGGGCGGCGATCGACTGCAGCCGGCTGGCGGTGTTGACGGTGTCGCCGAGGACCATGCCCTCGCCGTCGGTCCCGACCTCCACCGCCGCGCTGCCGGTCAGCACGCCCGCCCGGACGCGCAGGGCCGGCATCCCGACCTCCTCGCCCAGCGCGGTCACGGCCTGGGTCAGGGCGAGAGCAGCGCGGACCGCGCGCTCGGGGTCGTCCTCGCGGGCCACCGGCGTGCCCCACACCGCCATCACGGCATCGCCGATGAACTTCTCGACCGTCCCGCCGTAGCGCTCGATCAGCGTCCGGCAGCGATCGAAGTAGGCCGAGAGCAGCTCGCGGACCTCCTCGGGATCGCGATGCTCGCTCAGCGTCGTGAAACCCACCAGATCGGCGAACAGCACCGACACCAACCGCCGCTCGGACACCGAGGGCGTCGAGCTGCCGGGTGCCGGCGCCGGCGCGCCGGCCGAGACCGCGGTGCCGCATTGCAGGCAGAACCGCGCCCCGGGGACGATCGGCTCGCCGCACGAGGTGCACGTCTGCGGTGTCGGAGCGCCGCAGTGGATGCAGAAGCGCCCGCCCGCCGGGGTGTCCTCGTGGCAGACCAAGCAGGGGAAATCGGGCGTCGCGCTCACGCGCGAATCCCGCGGCGATCCGTTCCGCGCACCGGGCAGGTGGTCACGAGCGCACCTTACTTCCGTGGTCGCGCCCGGCCAAGGGCTGGCGCGTTGGCGGCATGCGCCGTGCTTGACGCCGACCGCCGCGTGACGTAGGAACGGCAGATGGATCGCCGCTCCGCGATGCCACTCCCCGAGGGCACCGTCACGTTGCTCTTCAGCGACATCGAGGGCTCGACACGGCTCCTGCACGAGATCGGCGACCTCTACGGACAGGTCCTCGCCGACCATCACCGCCTGCTGCGCGAGGTCTGGGACACCCACGGCGGTGTCGAGGTGGACACCGAGGGCGACGCCTTCTTCGTCGCGCTGGGCGACGCGCGGGCGGCAGTCAAGGCGGCAATCGCCGCCCAGGAGGCGCTCGCCGCGCACCGGTGGCCGCACGGTGGGGAGCTGCGCGTGCGCATGGGCATCCACACCGGTACCCCGCGCATCCGGGACGGCACCTACTGGGGGATCGACGTGCACTACGCCGCGCGGCTGTGCTCGGCGGCGCACGGGGGCCAGGTGCTGCTCAGCGCCACAACGCGCGCGCTCGCCGACGACGTGCCGGCCGACGACCTCGGCGAGAATGCCGTCAAGGACTTCCCCTCGGCTCGGCGGCTGTATCACCTCGTCGTCGCCGGCCGGACGAGCCGGGAGTTCCCGCCGCCCCGCACCCCGGACGCGACCCGCACCAACCTGCCGTCGGTGACCTCGTCGCTGGTGGGGCGCGAGCGGGAGCTCGAGGAGGTGTGCGCCCAGCTCACGGGCGGGGTGCGGCTGCTGACGCTGACCGGCGTGGGCGGCACGGGCAAGACGCGGCTGGCGCTCGCGGTGGGCTCCGCCCTGCTGGACTCGTTCGCCGACGGCGTCTTCCTGGTCGCCCTGGCATCGGTGGGCGAGGAGCGCCTGGTCCCGCTCGCGGTCGCGCGAGCGATCGGCGGCGCCGTCGAGGACGACCTCGATCCCGAGCAGGGGATCATCCGGTACCTGGGGACCCGCGAGCTCCTGCTCATCGTCGACAACGTCGAGCACCTCCTGGGATCGGCGCCGCTGCTCGCGCGGCTCGTCGAGGCGGCTCCCGGCCTGCACGTGCTGGCCACCAGCCAGACACCTCTGCGGGTACGCGGCGAGGTCCTGATGCCGTTGGAGTCCCTCGAGATCCCGGCCGCCGGCGAGGAGGACCCCGAGGCCCTGGCGAGCGTCGCCTCGGTGGCGCTCTTCGCCCAGCGGGCTCGTCTCGCCGACCCGCGCTTCGCCCTGGAGGCCGCCAATGCCGCCGCGGTGGCCGAGCTGTGCCGGCGGCTGGATGGGTTGCCGTTGGCCCTCGAGCTGGCGGCGGCGCGCGTGCGCATGGGCGGCCCGCGGCAGCTGCTGGCGGCGCTCGAGCGCGGGATGGACGCATTGGGCACGGGCGCACGCGACGTGCCCGACCGCCAGCGCGGGTTGCGCGCGGCGCTGGACTGGACAGTGTCGCTGCTCGGCGAGGCCGAGCGGGCGCTGTTCGCGGGCCTGGGCGTGTTCGCCGAGGCCTGGACCCTCGAGCAGGTCGAGCGCATGTTCGGCGACGAGCTCGACGTCTGGGAGGCGTCGGCCGCGCTGCACGACTTCTCGCTGATCCGGACGCGCGGCGACGGCCGTTTCACCATGGCCGAGACGGTCCGGTCCTATGCCCAAGACCTCCTCGAGCAGCAGGGGCGGGCCAACGAGCGCCGTGCCCAGCACGCCCTGCTGCTCGCCCGCGAGGCGGAGGCGATCCACGACGAGATCATGCTCGACATGGGGCTGGTGGCACGGACCATCGACCTGCTGCGCGAGTTCCTGGCCGCGCTGGAGTGGACTGCCGCCGCCGACCCTGCGCTCCATTGCCGCCTCGTGGCCGCTCTCGGGGTGCCGTTCTACTTCGCCAGCCGCCTATCGGTGCTCGCCGACGAGATCCTGGCCCTGTCGGAGGACAGCGCAGGCGTGGCCGATGACGCCTGGCCCCGCCTGCTGCACGGCAGACTCCTCGTCCTGCACACCCGGGGCGACTGGGGTGCCTCGGGCGAGGTGGCCGCTGCAGCCGCAGCAGCCAGCGGTCGCCTGGGCGACCATCCCGGCCAGGCGCTCGGGCTGGTCCTGGGCGCGCACATGCTCGCGTTCGTCGACTCCGAGGAGAGCGTCGTGCGGGCCGCGGAGTGGCTGCGCGAGGCGAACGCCCTCACCGGCGTCGGCACCGACCCGCGGCTCGAGCACATCCTCGAGTTCGAGGGGGCCCTCAACCTCCTCACCCGTCGATCGCTGGACGAGGCGGAGGCGATCCTCACCGCGATCATGGCTCAGCCGGCACGCACCGACTTCGGGGCTCTGTTCGCCCAGAGCCTGTGGGCGGACTGCGCGTTCCTGCGCGGTCGCTACCACGACGCCATCGAGCGTTACGCGGAGATGCTGCGCCGGCTCGGCGGGACCCAGCTGGACAACCAGCTGCTGCAGGTCTACGGGGTGGCCACGGCGCTGGCCGGGCTGGGCCGCGACCGCGAGGCGCTCGAGATGCTGGCCGCCGCGCGCGGCGTGGCGGAGCGCGAGGGCGGCATGGATCTCCGGGACGACGTCCTTCCCGAGGGCGCCGAGGCGCTGCGGGCGGCGCGCTTGCGCCTGGGCGAGGGCGCTGCCGAGGCCGCCGGCCGCGGGCCCGCACTGGACCTCGCTGCGCTCGTCTCCTGGGCGCTGTCGCTGGCCGACCCCGCGACCGCCCCCGCTTCCTAGGTACCGGCGCGCAGCACGTCCTCCAGCGCCGCCAGCAGGCGCAGGCCCGCGTCCCGGCCCGGGCCGTCGAGCTCGTCGAGAGTCGCGGCCACCCGCGCCAGCGAGGCGGCGGCGGGATCGGCGCCCTGCAGAGCGGCCTCGGCGCGCCGCGCCGTCTCGAGCAGGTCCAGCGCGATGGCCGCCTGGTGGGCGAACAGGCCGA
>JAWVFY010000075.1:0-4243 GCA_033855575.1 Solirubrobacteraceae bacterium | reverse complement strand
AGCACCGCGATCGCCACTTCGCCGTTGTCCTGCGAGACCTCGACGGCCACCCGCGAGGCGGCGTGGCGGATGGCGTTCTCCAGCAGCGGGTGGAGGACCTGGGCGACGATGTTGCGGTCGGCCTCGACCGTGAGCGTTTGGCGGTCAGCCGAGACGGCGAGCGTCACCCCCTTGCGCCGGGCCATCGCGTCGACCGTGTCGACCGCGTCCTGCGCCGCCGGGACAGGGTCGCAAGAGCCGGCGGCGGCGCCCCCGTCGAGCCGGGCGCTGTTGAGCAGGGTCTCGATGACCGAGGACATGCGCCGCGTCCCGACCAGGATGCGATCGAACGACTCGCGCGCGGCCGCGTCGCCGGCCCCGCGCTGGACGGCGAGCTCGGCCTCGGCCCGGACGCCGGCCAGCGGCGTGCGCAGCTCGTGGGCCATCTCGGCCGAGAAGCGCTGCTCGTGGCGCAGCACGGCCTCGATACGGCGCAGCAGCCCGTCGAACGTCGAGGCCAGGCCGGTCAGCTCGTCGTCGGGCGGCCCCATGTCGAACCGGCGATGCAGGTCCCGCTCGCTCCAGTGGGCGGCGCGGCGGGTCATCTCCGCGACGGGTCGCAACGCCGAGCCGATCGCCCAGTTGACCGCCAGCGAGCCCGCCAACAGCAGGAAGACACACAGCACCAGGCTGCCCACGAGCGCGATCTGCTCGGTGTGCTGGTAGGGCAGCAGCGAGATCCCGACGACCACGACGCCGAGGATCGGCCCGCCGTGATTGGGGCGGATGGGCGCCGCCAGCAGGCGCGCCTTGTCGTCGACGCCGTGCTCGGTCCGCCGGGTGACGTGGGCGAGGGCGTCGACGGCGGACTGGACGGCGGGCGTCGGGGCCGGCGGGCGCTCGAGCACGCGCCGGCCCACGAAGACCCACGCGGCGTGGTCGAGCGTGGTGTCGTCGGGGGCCTCGCGCACGCGCACCCTGCCGCCCTCGACCGAGAGCGTCGCCAGCTGGGCCTCGACCCGCGTGCGCAGCACCGAGGAGGCATCCGCGCTGAGCCGGTCGTGCAGCAGGACGTTGAACCCGACGCTCAGCGCCACCAGCCCGACGGCCAGCACGCCGATCGAGGCGGAGGCGATGCGTGTGCGAAGGCTCAGGCGCCGCATCCCCACATGATGGCGCGCGGTACGCTCAGGCCGTCGGCGTCCCCGCGCCGGTGCTCCCACCCCGAGGACGAGAGATGCTGTCAGACCTGCGGCTGCCCACGCTCCTGCCGGCCGCGCTTGCGGTCTGCGCGCTGTTCGCGACCACCGCCCACGCCGAGAGCGCCCAGCAGGCGCGCTTCGACGCCGGCGCGTCGGCGTTCCGCGCCTCCGGGGTGAGCATCCCCGTGCGCGACCCGGGGCCGCCCGCCGGCGCCCAGGTCCTCAAGTACCGATTCGGCCCGATGAAGATCCAGCCGGGCCAGAACCTCATCAACCTCGACCTCCAGAAGCAGCGCCCGGCGGTCGACGGCTGGATCGTCGGCTTCCGCCCAGGCCTGGTCTACGCGTCCAACGGCAAGAGCCCGTCGGTCGACCTCGTTCACCTGCACCACGCGGTGTGGCTGGTCGGCGACTCGGCCGGCTCGCTCAAGCCGACCTTCGCGGCCGGTGAGGAGAAGACCTACTTCAACGCTCCCGCCGGGTTCGGCTGGCGCTACACCACCGACCAGACCTGGATCATCAACCACATGATCCACGACCTGACGGCCCAGTCCCAGCAGGTCTACATCACCTACACGCTGTGGTTCATCCCCGACAACGCGCCGCAGGCGGCGGGCATCACCGCCATCCACACCCAGTGGATGGACGTCGAGAGCGGCAAGCCCTACCCCGTGTTCAACGCGCTGAAGGGCAGCGGCACGCATCATCGCTTCACCTTCCCGACGCAGGCTCCGCACGCCTACAGCACCGACGGCGTCGTGCGCAACCGCTGGGTCGCCGACCACGACGGGACGATGGTCTCGGCGGCCGGGCACCTGCATCCGGGCGGGCTGTGGACCGACCTGACGATCACCCGCGACGGCGTGACCAAGCGCATCTTCCGATCGCGCGCGGACTACTTCGACCCGGTCGGCGCGGTGTCGTGGGACGTCGCGATGTCCGCCACCGCTCCCGACTGGAAGGTCGACTTCAAGCAGGGCGACGTGATCACCACGACCGCGACCTACGACACCTCCCGCGCGTCGTGGTACGAGGTCATGGGGATCATGGTCGTGGGCGTCACCGACCAGCAGGTCGCGGGCGGCGTCGACCCGTTCTCCGGCGGGCAGATCGACCAGTCCGACTACCTCACGCATCCACGCCTGCCCGAGAACGTCGACCAGGGCGTGCGCCGGGCCAACCCGGGGCTGCACAACCCGATCCGCGAGCGCGTCGGGCCCTACAAGGACCGGGTCGTCATCAAGAACTTCACCTACAGCCAGGGCGACCTGTCCTCGCCGGGCAAACAGGGGCGGCCGCCGGCCGTCGCCCAGGGCACGTCGCTGTCGTTCGTCAACGCCGACGCGCCGCTGACCGAGCGCTTCCACACGATCACCGCGTGCCGGGCGCCCTGCAACCTGACCGGCGGCATCGGCTACCCGCTGGCCGACGGGCCGCGGGCCTTCGACTCGGGCGAGCTCGGCTACGGCCCCACGATCAGCAGCGCGCTCTACCCGACCGGCGGCTCGGGCGACGTGCCGATCAGCCCGGTGGTCGACACGCCGACCGACAAGGCCAACTGCGCCGGGGTGCCGGGCCTGGTCGGGCTGATCGCCAGTGGCTGCATCGGCACGACGGTCTACGAGACGCCGAAGAACCTGACCCCCGGCACCTACACCTACTTCTGCCGGATCCACCCGTTCATGCGCGGCGCCTTCCGGGTGGTCAAGCGCCGGCACTGATGGCCAACGCGCCGGCGCCCCCGCGTGATCAGGCCGACTGCTCGCGACGGGCGCGCTTGGCGATGTCGTCGCGCAGGTCGCCCAGGGCGGCCTGGCGGCGCAGCAGCGGCAGGCGCTTGGCGCTGCCGAACGGCGTCTGGTCCAGCGCGGCCGACACGCGAGTCAGCTCCAGCGCGATGTTCGAGTTCCCGGGGATGAGCCGCTTGCGCGGGACCGCACCTCCTGGGTCATTCATGGGTTCCTGCGGCGTCATGGGTCGCCTTTCATTGGTGAACCCGTATACCTCACCTTACCCGGGTCGCTGGCGGACCGGCGCCAACCGACAGCATTCGCACGTGGGCAGCCCAGTTATGAGACGCCCACTGCCCAACTGCGCGACGATGCTCCCGTGACCCAGCCGCAGCTCCAGGGCATCGAGGTGCTCGACCAACTTGCCGAGGCCGTCAGCATCATCGGCGCCGACGGCAAGTTCCAGCACAACAACGCTGCTGCCACCGCGATCTTCGCCGACATCCTGGCGCGCCGCGGCGTCGACGCCTCGGGCGAGCCGCTGCCCACCGAGCTGCTTCCCGCCGAGCAAACACGGCTGACCGGCGAGGAGTACTCCGAGACCGAGATCGGGTTCCCCGGGGCCGACGGCGAGACGCGCTGGCTGCGCATCAGCACCCGGCGGCTCTCCGACGACGGGCCGCCGTTCCCCGTGGTCGTCTCCTACGTCGACGTCACCGACGCTCGCCGCACCGCCGAGGAGCTCGAGCGCCAGCGCAGCCGCTACCGGGCGGTGGTCGAGGCGCTGCACGAGGGCGTCGTCGTCCAGGACGCCCGGGGGCGCATCGTGGCGGCCAACGAACGGGCGCAGCAGCTGCTCGAGCTGACCGCCGAGCAGCTCGTCGGCCTGACGTCGGTGGATCCCCGCTGGCGGACGATCCATCCCGACGGCACGCCCTGGCCGGGCGATGACCATCCCGCGATGCGCGTCCTGGCCAGCGGCCGGCCGCACGTCGACGAGCTCATGGGGCTCTACGTCGCCCCGCACCGGCTGCGGTGGCTGCGCGTCAATGCGGTGCCGATCCTCGACGCCGACGGCCAGCTCCTCAGCATCGTCGCCACCTTCGTGGACGAGACCGAGGCGCGGCGCGACCGCGAGGCGCTGGAGCGCGCCACGCAGATGTTCTCGACCGCGTTCGCCGAGGCGCCGATCGGCATGGCGCTCGTCGGACTCGACGGCAGCTGGCTGCAGGTCAACCGCGCGGTCTGCGCCCTCACGGGCTACAGCGAGCAGGAGCTCCTCGGCCGCACGTTCCAGGAGATCACCCACCCCGACGACCTCGACGCCGACCT
>JAWVFY010000074.1:0-3361 GCA_033855575.1 Solirubrobacteraceae bacterium | reverse complement strand
CGCGATCGCGCTGACGATGCGCAAGGTCGTCGACCTGCCCCCCGACATCGCGCCCGACCCGCCGTGGCATCTCACGTTCGCCCAGCCGCTCCCGCAGGTCGTCACCGAGGGCGGCAACGTGACCGCGTTGGCCGGCATCCATAACCCGCTGGCCCAGGTGGGCGGGGAGCCCGTCTATCACTGCCTGCCCGAGGAGACCGCCGAGCAGCACGCCCAGCGCTGCCTGCGCTTCTCGTCGGGGGTGGCGAGCATCGGGACCGGCCGCTTCGAGGTCTTCGGCTCGGCTCCGGTCCCGGTGGCCCTCAACGGCGGCCCGCTCTTCCAGACGGTCACGCGCAGCGACAAAACCACGAGGGCGCGCGCGGCAGGCCAGTTCATCTTCCACCAGATCCACGCCCACTACCACGTGCTCGACCTCGCCGAGTTCCCGCTCTATCGCGTTCTGGCCCACCACCGCCTGGTCCTCGCCGGCAAGGGTCTGAAGGAGGGCTTCTGCCTGGGCAACCTGAAGATCTACGACTGGCACTCCTTCGCCCAGGACTTCGTCGACCCCAACTCGGTCGACAACTGCGAGCCCAGCGCGAACCCGAGCGGGATCGCCCAGCTCGGCCCGGACGAGTGGCGCTTCTACGAGGGCATCGCCAGGGGCTGGGAGGACGTCTACACCTGGGCGACGTCGGGCCAGTACGTCGACTTCGGCAACAACCCCGACGGCACCTACCTGATGCGGATGAGGGTCAACGCCAAGCGCAGCTTCCTGGAGGACGAGTACACCAACGACGTCGCCTACACGTACTTCGCCGTCCGCGGGAACGACGTGCGCGTGCTGGAGCGGGGCCGGGGCACCGGCCCGTGGGACCCGCACAAGGTGGTCCTGGATCCGGAGATCACCCGGTGACGACGGCCTGACGGGTCGGCTGCTGGAGCAGGTCGACCAGCAGCGCCAGCAGCTCGGTGGCGGAGGCGAGCGCCTCGACCTGCTCGTCGGGCAGCTCGGCCAGCAGGGTGCCCAGGACGTCGCTGGCCTGGGCGAACAGGCCGGTGATCGTCGCGCGCCCGGCGTCGGTCAGGTCGACCAGGACGACGCGCCCGTCGCCGGCGTGGCGCTCGCGGACCACGAGGCCCTGCTGCTCGAGCCGCTGGACCAGCAGCGTCGTCGTCGGCTGGGCCAGCCCCTCGAGCTCGGCGAGCTCGGTGATCCGTCGCGGCCCTCCGCGCAGCGTGTGGAGCACCCCGGCCTCGCTGCGCGAGAGCTCGCCGCCGAGGTGCCGGGCGAGCAGCCGCGTCAGCAGCCCGACGCGGGCGAGCAGCTCGCTCGAGACGTAGTGGATGCGGGCGGCGCGATCCGTGCCCGGAGTGGTGGCGGGAGGCATATTGACAAACTATATTGTTCTCCGATATATTGTCAACCGCTCAGCCAAACCCGAAGGAGGCGTCATGTTCCACAACATCCTCGTCGCGATCGACGGCTCAGCGCACGCCGATCAGGCGCTGACGCACGCGATCGACCTCGCCGAGAGCGAGCACGCCCGCCTGACGCTGATGACCGCCGTCGCGCAGGTGCCGGGCACGGCCTACCTCGCGGCGCCCGAGATGCAGGCCCGGCTCGTCGCCGCCGCGCAGGCCGAGGCCGAGGAGATCCTCCGGCGGGCGCGTGAGCGCGTGCCGGCCGACATCTCCGTCGCCACCGTCCTGACCGAGGGGCCGATCCGGACCGGTGCGATCCGCCAGATCGAAGAGGGCCACCACGACCTGGTCGTGCTGGGCTCCCGCGGTCGCGGCACGATCCGCTCGACCCTGCTGGGCAGCGTCAGCCACTACGTCCTGCACCACAGCCCTGTTCCGGTGCTCATCGTCCACGCTGACGGGCACCTCGACGAGGTGCGCCCGGCCGAGGCCGCGACCGCCGCCCTGTGACCGTCCGGTGAAGCGCCGCAAGATCGACGGCGCGGCGTCGTTGTGGAGGTCGACCGACCGGGAGGCACCCCATGGCCCATCGACCCACCCGCCGCGAGCTGATCAAGACCACCGCCGGGGCGGCGCTCGCCTACGGGACGCTCTCGGAGTCGGTGCTGCGCGCGCTGGCCGACGTGGCGCCGCCCGGGCGGCTGACCGACAACGAGCACGTGGTGCTGGTCATGCAGGAGAACCGCTCCTTCGACCACTACTTCGGCACCTACCCCGGCGTCCGCGGCTTCTCTGACCCCGGCGCGCTCCCCGGGGTCTTCTCCCAGGCGTTCGCACCGAACACCACGCTGGCCCCGGCCGGCCGGATCCTGCCCTACCGCCTCGACGTCTCGGCGACGGGAGGCGGCGAGTGCACGCCCGACCCGACCCACGGCTGGGGGCCGCAGCACGACGCCTACAACCACGGTGCGATGGACGGCTGGGGTCGGGCGCACGCCGGCGACGCCGACTGGTCGTTCATGGGCTACTACGAGCGCGCGGACCTTCCCTACTTCCACGCGGTGGCCGACGCCTTCACCCTGTGCGACGCCTACCACGCCTCGGTCATCGGCTCGACGACCGCCAACCGGCTCTACGCGATGACCGGCATGCTGGACCCGGAGGGCCGGTTCGGCGGGCCCGTGCAGAGCACCATCAACTGGGCACCTCAGGACCGGGGAATCTTCGATCCCGGCTGGATCACCTACCCCGAGGTGCTGCTCGACGCCGGCGTGTCCTGGAAGTACTACGCCACGCCCGACGGCGACGACCAGGAGAACCCGCTCGTGCTGTTCAAGCAGTACTACCCGGGCTACTCCGGCGATCCCGTGCTGGAGGCCCGCGCCGCCCGGCTGAGCGCCGGGCTGTTCGGCCAGAGCTTCGAGACCTTCCTTGCCGACGCCGCCGCAGGCACGCTGCCGCGCGTCTCCTGGGTCCTGACCCACATCACCCAGCAGGAGCATCCCGCGGCCGCGCCGCAGGACGGCGAGGCCGCGCTGGAGGCGATCATCACGGCGCTTGCGGCGAACCCCGAGACGTGGCGGAAGACCGTCATGTTCTTCACCTACGATGAGAACGGTGGGTTCTTCGATCACGTCGCGCCGCCAACGGCTCCGCCCGGCACGCCGGGCGAGTTCGTGGGGAACGCTCAGAAGGGCTTCGACACCGCCCCGATCGGCCTCGGCTTCCGGGTTCCCATGCTGATCGTCTCGCCGTTCAGCCGGGGCGGCTTCGTCTCCCGCGACGTCTTCGACCACACCTCGCAGCTGCGGTTCCTCGAGACGTGGCTGGCCGCCAAGGGGTTCCGGGGCGTCACGGTGCCCAACCTGACGGCCTGGCGCCGCCAGGCCGTCGGCGACCTGACCAGCGCGCTGAACTTCCGGAAACCGGACTCCTCGAGCGCGAAGCTGCCGGT
>JAWVFY010000073.1:0-3612 GCA_033855575.1 Solirubrobacteraceae bacterium | reverse complement strand
GCGGTCGCGAGCATGCCGGGCGAACACGATGACCAGACTCTCCTCCTCGCCGACCTCGGGCGGAAGGCGCTGCGCCAGGTCGAGGCCGTGGCGACCGACCTCCTCGAGCGCCACATGGAGCCGGCGCGTGCCCGCGATCTCGCCCACCTGCTCTCGAGCGGGGTCTGGACGCATGACCATCCGCTGATGGCGCGCGACCTTGCCGGCCTCGGGTTGCCCATCACCGTCGGCGTGCCCGAGGAGGAGCGAGCGCTCATGCGCCTCTATCCGCAGCCGCGCGGGCGCGAGGCCGCCGTCGAGTATGTCTCGGGGCCGTCCGTTCCGTTCCGCCGGGGCAAGACGTCCCGGGGCCGCGAGGCACCCGCGGTACGCCTCCGATGGTAATGCGCGCGAAGACAGGATCCGGCCCGACCCGCTCGAGGAAAGCAAGCCAGTCCTCCACTTCCCTGGCCACCCCACCCCGGCGTTCGGTGTTCGCGTTCGTCACTCCTGGCGCTTTGCAGGGGACTTTCAGATGGGCCCGCCAGGACTCGAACCTGGGACCGACGGATTATGAGTCCAGGATAGACAACACGCAGCAGGTCGCGACTAGCTGCTTGTGCCTGCAATGGGGCCGTTTATTAGCTGCAGGTGACTGCGCCTAAATGGACCGTTCGGAGACGTGCCTGTACACGCGCTGTACATGCAGCCCGCTCTCGAGCCTGGTGGCTCTCGCGCCGGGGGACTTGCGCTGCTCGAGATCAACGAGGATCAGCCGGTAGTCCGGCTTTCCGTTGGCGGGCAACTGGGGGTATAGATGACCGTCAGCTCCGGCTCGTGCACCTCGCCTGGCTGGAAGAAGAGCTGCTGCTGCATCGCCGCGATGCTCGCGTTGGCCGCTTCGACGTAGAGACGGGCAGGTACCTGAAAGTCGGGGTCGTTGCCGATGAACCCATCGAGGATGACCATCTCCTGCCCGCGGATGTAGCCGTCCTGGACGCGCGCGAACTGCCTGGCATCGGCGCGCGAGTTGCCACAAACGAATTGCTTGACGCGGCCCTGGCCGACCGCTTACCGTCCTCTCCGGGAGTGCTACCGGAAAAAAACCGGTAGCTGCCCGCGGGACGCCAGGAGGGGGAATTCGGCCACGCCCGCAAGCGTGGCTCGCACGGCACGGAAGGGTCGGAGCCCGACCGTGATCCGGACTGTCCAACGCAGGGGGAGACACACACATCCATTCGCTGATAGCGCGCCGTCTCCCGGCGCGCTCACACGACCATCACAAGGGGGAACCACTCATGCACGCACCGCGTGTGCACCACAAAGCCACGGCGCCGCTGCTTGCGGTCATGGCCGCGATCGTCTTTCTGGCGTGCAGCCAGGCAGGATCGGCCGCCGTCGCGCAGTTGCCGTTCACCGTCACGAACAACTCCGGTCGCGGCGACGCGACGTACATCTACGTCATCGCGCGCAACTCGGCAGGAGCCCAGGGCTACGTCGACGGCGGCGGCACCTGGCGTGCCTGGTCGTTCCCGTCGTCGACTCCGAACGGGCCGGTCGCGGCACCGGACGTGTCGATCGCCGGCCCCGGCAACGGCGCGAGCAAGACGATCACGCTGCCACCGAGCCTCGCGGGCGGCCGCATCTACCTGTCGATGGGCTCGAAGCTCTCGTTCTTCCTGACGACGAACGGCCTCGTCGAGCCGGCGGCGTGGGTGGCGAGCGACGCCAACGCGAACGTCCTCTACGACTGGACAGAGTTCGCCCGGGCGAGCAGCGCCGGCAACGGGATCTTCATCAACACGACGACGGTCGACATGTTCAGCGTCCCGCTGACCGTGTCGGTGACCTCGTCGGCCGGCGTGACGCAGACGCAGGGCATTCCCGGCAACCGCACCGGCATCCTCAACGCCTTCACCGCGCTCGGCGCGCCGTGGTCGTCGCTGATCACCACGCGCTCGTCCGACGGCCTGCCGCTGCGCGTGCTCGCACCCGTGCACGCGATCGCGAACGGCTCGTTCAGCTCGACCTACCTCGACGCGTACATCACGGCCGCGTGGTCGTACTACGCGACGCACACGCTCACCGTCCAGACCGGGCTCGGGAACTTCACCGGGACGACGAGCGGCAACAACTGGACGTTCAGGGACGCGAGCGGCAACGTCATCGGCACGCTGACGAAGCCGACGACGAGTGACACGTTCGCCTGCGCGGGCGGCACCCAGCCGGGGGGCCAGCCGAACGAGACGGCGATTCTCGCCGTCGGCGCACGGGTCTGTGCTGCGCTCAACCGCGCGACGCTGTCAACGTCGAGCCGCGTGATGTTCGACACGCAGCCGACGACGGATGCGACCCAGTTCTACGGCCAGACCGCGTCGAACCTGTTCTCGAAGACGATCCACGCGAACTCGCTGAACGGGCTCGCCTACGGCTTCTCCTACGACGACGTCGGCGGCTTCGCTCCGGTCATCGACCAGCCCGACCCCGCCTCGGCCGCGATGACGATCGGCAGCTTCGGCACGAGCGGCGGTGGCACCGGCGGTGGTGGCGGCGGTGGCGGTGGCGTCAGCGACGGCATCGCGCAGGGCAAGCCGACCACGGCGTCCTCCAGCGAGAGCGCGACCTACCCTGCCTCGGCTGCGACGGACGGCAACAACGCCACGCGCTGGTCGTCCGCGTTCAGCGATCCGCAGTGGATCCAGGTCGACCTCGGCCAGTCCTACAACGTCACCCAGGTGACGCTGAGCTGGGAGGCCGCCTACGGGAAGGCGTTCCAGATCCAGACCTCGCCTGACGGGGCCGCCTGGACGACGATCTACTCGACCACGACCGGGACGGGCGGGATCCAGACGCTGAACGTGACCGGTACGGGCCGCTACGTCCGGATGTACGGCACGGTCCGCGGCTCGGCGTACGGCTACTCCCTCTGGGACTTCGGGATCCAGGGGACGGTCGCCAGTGGCGGTGGTGGCGGCGGCGGGATCACCCCCGGAGCCTGGTACCAGGTCGTGAACCAGAACTCGAGCAGCTGCGTCGACGACTCGGCGGGCGGAACGGCCAACGGGACGAGCGTCCAGCAGTGGGCGTGCGTCACCGGGAGCACGAACCAGGGCTGGCAGTTCCGGGCCACCGACTCCGGCTACTACAACGTGCTGAACCGCACGTCAGCGGCGCAGAACGAGGTCTGGGACGTCACGGGCGGAGCCGGCACGGTCGCCGACGGCGCCAAGATCCAGACCTGGGCCTACGGCGGCGGGACGAACCAGCAGTGGCAGCCCGTCTCGCTCGGCAACGGCTTCTACAAGATGGTCGCCCGCAACTCGGGCAAGTGCCTCGACGTGCCGGCCGCCTCGACGGCGAACGGCGTCCAGCTCCAGCAGCACACCTGCAACGGCACCGCCGCGCAGGCCTGGAAGCTGGTGCAGCAGGCATGAGCCAACGTCTGTCCCCTTCGGCCGGGCCGCACCGGCCGAAGGGGACAGCTCATTCAGGCGGGGCAGGACCGGTGGAGCCGCGCACGATCAGCGTCGTCGCGAGCTCGACCTCTTTGTAGTGGGCCCGCCTGGACTCGAACCAGGGACCGACGGATTATGAGTCCAGGATAGACAACATGCAGCAGATCGAGATTAGCTG
>JAWVFY010000072.1:0-2810 GCA_033855575.1 Solirubrobacteraceae bacterium | reverse complement strand
TCACCAGCGAGCCCGGCAAGGAGGACTTCACCCGCGCGCTGGCCGCCAGCGCCTACCGGGCCGGGGCGAAGTTCGTCGACCCCTGGTACTTCGACTACCACGTCAAGCGCGCGCGGTTGATCAACGGCCGCGAGGACGACCTGAGCTTCGTCCCGCCGTGGTACTCCCACCGCCTGCTGCAGCTCAGCGAGCACCGTTGCGCGCGGATCGCGCTGACCGGTGCGGCCCACCCCGACCTGTTCGCCGACGTCGACCCCGAGCGCGCCGGCAAGGACCTGCTCCCGGCGCTCCAGGAGGGCGGCGACGTCGTCAACGCGCGCACCACCAACTGGTGCGGGGTGCCGTGCGCCACGCCGGGCTGGGCCAAGCTCGTCTATCCCGAGCTGCCCGAGGACGAGGCCCTCGAGCGCCTGTGGGACCAGCTGCTGCACGTCCTGCGGATGGACACCGAGGACCCACAGGCCGCGTGGCAGGACCGCGTCGACGCGCTCAAGCGCTCGGCCGCCACCCTCAACGAGCGGCGCTTCGACGCCCTGCATTTCCGCGGCGAGGGCACCGACCTGACCGTCGGCCTGCTGCCCGGCAGCCGCTGGCTGGCCGCCCAGTTCGACACGGTCGGCGGCATCACGCACATGCCCAATCTCCCGTCCGAGGAGGTCTTCACCACCCCCCACCCCGAGCGCACCGAGGGCGTGGTCACCGCGACCAAGCCGCTGTCGCTGGGCGGCTCGATCATCCGCGGCCTGCGCGTCGAGTTCGCCGGCGGCCGCGTGACCAAGATCGACGCCGACGAGAACGCCGAGGTGCTGCGCGCCTATGCCGCCCGCGACGAGGACGCCGGCCGGCTGGGCGAGGTGGCGCTGGTCGACGGCGAGGGCCGCATCGGCCCGCTGAACACCGTCTTCTACGACACGCTGCTCGACGAGAACGCCGCCAGCCACATCGCCCTGGGCTCGGCCTACACGTTCGCCGTCGAGGGCGACGACGTGGCCCGCGCCAACCGCAGCGCGATCCACGTGGACTTCATGATCGGCTCGCCCGACATCGTGGTCGAAGGCACCACGACGGGCGGCGAGACCGTACCGGTGCTCCACGCCGGCCACTGGCAGATCTGAGCTCGCGCAAGTTCTCCTCGTCGCGGTCGTTGCAGGTGTTGCATGGGGTCCCACGTCGCGTTGTCGCGGCGCCTTGCGCCGCCCGCCCTCCTCGCACTCGCGCTGCTCAGCGGCTGCTCGAGCGAGCGGCTCTCTGAGCGCATGACCTATCCGGTGGCCGCGGTCACGACTGCCACGACGGTGGCGGCAGTCCCCACGGTCACGGCCTCCAGCGTCGCCCCGGCCCGGCATGTCCTCAAGCGGCACAAGGCCGCCCCGAAGCCGCCGGTCGCTCAGCCGGCGGCCTCGACGCCGGCCCCGGCGCCGGCGTCCCCGGCACCCACCCACAGCCGCCACGTGCCGTCGCCGAGCCAGCAGGCCGCGGGCCCGCCACCGCCGCCCGTCAGTGAGTCGGACCGCGTGCACGAGACCCGAGGCGACGCCCAGGCCCGCACGACCGTCATCCGCTTCCACCGCCTGCTCAACGACCACAACGGCGACGCCTGCACCCTGCTCACCCCCGCGTTCCTGCAGGCCAGCTACCAGACCGACCCCGCGACCGCACTGAGCGAGTGCCGCGCGGCCGTCGCGGCGATGACGATCCCGGTCACCGTGATCGTCGAGGACAGCGGCATCGACGCCCACGGCCGCTGGGTCCAGGTCCTCTCCCAGCTCGGCGACGAGCAGCGCCGCCAGACCATGCGCCTGGTCAAGGTCGGCCACGCGTGGCTGATCGACTCCACCGTGCCCGATCCGGGCTAGCGCACTACCCTTCGCCCCGCGAAACGCCAGGAGAGGTGCCGGAGCGGTTGAACGGGCACGACTGGAAATCGTGTGTGGGCTTTACGGTCCACCGAGGGTTCGAATCCCTCTCTCTCCGCTGCAGGTGATCGGGAGACGCGATCCGGCTTGTGGGTCATATGCGACCACAACTCGGATCACTCTCGGGTGAGCCTCACCGCTCTCGCGGCTCGATTCCCGCCCGCGTGAGTCGCTTCGGCTCGGCACGAGCCGGGATACTGCGCCTCGATGAGCGACCAGAACGTCCTCGGAGGGCCGCTGGAGCCGTGCGGCACTGACCCGGTCACCGGTTTCTTCCGCGACGGGTGCTGCCGGACCGGGTCCGAGGATCTGGGCAGCCACACGATCTGCGCCGTCGTGACCGAGGAGTTCCTCGCGCATCAGCAGAGCATCGGCAACGACCTCAGCACGCCCCTGTCGGCGTTCGGGTTCCCGGGGCTCGTGCCGGGGGACCGCTGGTGTGTCACCGCGCTGAACTGGCTGCGCGCCTACGAGGACGGCGTCGCCGCCTACGTGGTTCTCGCTTCGACGCATGAGCTGGCGCTCGAGCTCGTCCCGCTGGAGGCGCTGCGCGAGCACGCGGTCGACGTTCCGACGGACCCGGGTGCGCTGACCGACTGATACATCCCGCGCGCCGCGCGGTGTCTTGGCCATGAACCACCATGACGGCGGCGGAGTCTGCGGCTGTGGCCGGCCGACGAGTAGCGGCGCCGTGCTCCACGGCGAGTGATGGCGGAGCAGAGGGCGAGCTGGCGCAGTTGGTTCGGCTTCGAGGGCGTCGGCCACTTCTGTCGGGTCGACCAGTCCGGCCGAGACGAGCCGCGCGGCGATCTGGCTGGCGACGATGGCCAGCCTGTCGTGATCGGCGGGCAGGGCCCCCCCGTCGTCGCTGCGCGGGCCATTGCGGAGGCCCTG
>JAWVFY010000071.1:0-2836 GCA_033855575.1 Solirubrobacteraceae bacterium | reverse complement strand
CGGAGGCCCGCAGCGGCAACATGTTCAGCCGCACCTTCCGGCGGCTGACCGGCGGGAAGCTCCACGTCGACCTCACGCCGCAGACGACCTACTCGGCGGCCGCGGCGGTCCGGCTGGTCGATCACGTGCGCGCCGGGATCGACCGCGCCCCGCAGGACGCCAGTGTGGGCTTCGACGCGACCGGGCTGCAGTTCCAGCAGAGCCGCCAGGGGCTGGCGGTCCTGGCCCGCGAGCTGCACCGTGAGATCGACAGGGCGATCGTCGACCCCTCGGCCGACCACACGCTCGTGGCCCACACCAGGCACGTGGCGCCGAAGGTCAGCTCGGCGCAGCTGACCAAGCAGTACGCCACGGCCCTGATCGTCGACCGCAGCGGCTTCAAGCTGCGGCTCTTCAAGGACTTCAAGGAGGTCAAGGCCTACACCGTGGCCATCGGCATGCAGGGCCTCGAGACGCCGGCCGGCCTCTACCACATCCAGGACAAGCAGGTGGACCCCTCGTGGATCGAGCCCAACTCGTCGTGGGTGCCGGCGGCCGACCGCGGCAAGGTCGTTCCTCCGGGCCCCAACGACCCGCTCAAGGCGCGCTGGCTGGGCATCATCAACGGCGCGGGGATTCACGGCATCGACCCCTCGGAGTACGGCACGATCGGCCATCAGGCCTCGCACGGGTGCGTGCGCATGACGATCCCCGACGTCATCGACCTGTACCCGCGGGTGCCGGTCGGCGCACCGATCTACATCGTCTAGATCTCCGAGGGCGAGACGACCGTGGGAGGCCCGCCGGGCGCAGCGATCGACGACGGTGCCACCTCCTCCCAGCCACGGGCCAGGAGGGAGGCATGGTGTCCGCCGTGTCGAATGGCAAGCGTGCCGATGAAGATGTCCTTCTCCCGCCTGCGCAGCACCGCGTACCACATCGTCGAGGCGTCGCTCGGCCCCTGGATGCGCAGCCACGGGCGCGGTGCGAGGCCGCTCGGCGGCGCCGCACCGGTGGCCACGAGCTGGTGCTGTGTGGCCACCTGACCCGTGCCGGTGTCGATGAAGAACACGCCCATGGAGACCGAGACCGAGCTTAGCCCGGGTTGGGCGAGCGCCCTGGAGCTGCTCGAGGCCGACCTGCGCCGGCGCAACGCCGCCGAGCGCACGCGCATGGCCTACCGCTCCGACCTCCAGCAGCTGGCGTCCTGGGCGACCGCTCAGGGGCTCGAGCCGGCCGCCGTCGACCACCGCGTCCTGCGTCGCCACTCGGCGATGCTGTCGGATCGGGGCAACGGCCCGACGACGGTCGCCCGCAAGCTGGCCGCCACGCGGGCGCTGTATCGCGCGCTGCGCGAGCACGGGCTGGTCGCCCAGAACCCGGCCGACCTCGTCGCGGCGCCCAAGCGCGGCCGCCAGCTGCCGAGGGTGCTGGCCACCGACGAGGTGAGCGCGCTGCTGGACCGGATCCCCGCCTCGACGCCGCTCGAGCTGCGCGACAGTGCCCTGTTCGAGCTGGGCTACGCGAGCGGCCTGCGCGCCGAGGAGCTCGTCCGCCTGAACGTCGGATCGGTCGACTTCGACGCCGAGGAGGTGCGCGTGGAGGGCAAGGGCTCCAAGACGCGCGTCGTCCCGGTCGGCGAGTCCGCGTTGCGCACGCTCAGCGAGTACATCGAGCGCGGGCGCCCGAGCCTGGCCGCGAACGGCGCAGGGCGCACGGCCTCCGGCCCGCCGGTCGCGCTGTTCCTGTCGAAGTCCGGCCGGCGGCTGTCGACGTCCGACATCCGCCGCAGGCTGCGGGTCTGGGCCCGGCAGGCCGCGATCGCCGGCCGCGTCCATCCACACGCCTTGCGCCACTCGTTCGCGACGCATCTGCTCGACGGCGGCGCCGACCTGCGGGCGATTCAGGAGCTCCTGGGTCATAGCTCGGTCTCCACAACGCAGATCTACACTCGGGTAGAGTCCGCCCGGCTCAAGCGCGCTTACGCACACGCACACCCGCGGGCATAACGCGCACCTGGAGAATCAAGCTTGGAAACCAACGTCAAGGCGATCGAGCTCAAGGACCTGTGGAGACGGTTCAAGTCCACCGGCGATGAGCAGGCGAGAGAGCGGCTCGTGGTCGCGTACTCACCCCTGGTCAAGTACGTCTCGGGCCGGATGGCGTCGGGGCTGCCGGCGCACGTCGAGGAGGCCGACCTCATCTCCTACGGCCTGGTCGGCCTGATCAGCGCGATCGGCCGCTTCGAGCCCGAGCGCGAGATCAAGTTCGAGACCTACGCCATCACGCGCATCAAGGGCGCGATCATCGACGAGCTGCGGTCGCTCGACTGGGTGCCGCGCTCGGTCCGGTCGCGCGCGCGGGAAATCGAGAAGGCCAACTCCAAGCTCGAGCACCAGCTCCAGCGGGCGCCGACCGACGACGAGATGAGCGCCGAGCTCGGCATGAGCGTCGAGGAATTCCAGGAGGCGCTGCTGCAGATCTCCAACTCGACGGTCGCCGCCCTGGACGAGCTCTGGACGGTCAGCGACGCCAGCGGCGACTCGGTCTCGCTGCTCGACACGCTCCAGGACCACGGCGCCCCCGATCCCGCCGCGGTGATGGACGCCACCGAGCTCAAGGACCGGATGGCCGACGCGATTGCCCGCCTGCCGGAGCGCGAGAAGCTCGTCGTGGCCCTCTACTACTACGAGAACCTGACGCTGCGCGAGATCGGCGAGGTGCTCGGGGTGACGGAGTCGCGCGTCTCGCAGCTTCACACGAAAGCCGTGCTGCGTCTGAAAGCACGTCTCCAGAGCGAAGACGGCGAATAGACCACGCCACTCGAATCGACTTTCCGTTAGCTTCGAGGGAAGGA
>JAWVFY010000070.1:0-5712 GCA_033855575.1 Solirubrobacteraceae bacterium | reverse complement strand
GCGTCTTCTTCGTCGACGAGATCCACCGGCTGCCACGCGCCGTCGAGGAGACCTTCTACCCGGCGATGGAGGACCGGCGGCTGCCGATCACGGTCGGCCAGGGGGCCGGCGCGCGCGTCGTCACGCTCGACCTGCCGCCGTTCACGCTGGTCGGCGCCACGACGCGCGCCGGCCTGCTGACGACGCCGCTGCGCGACCGCTTCGGCATCCAGCACCGGCTCGAGCCCTACGGCCCGGACGACCTCGGCGAGATCGTCAGCCGCTCGGCGGCGATCCTCGACGTGGCGCTCGATCCGGCCGGCGCGCGGGCCATCGCGTTGCGCAGCCGCGGGACCCCGCGCGTGGCCAACCGGCTGCTCAAGCGGGTGCGCGACTACGCCGAGGTGCGGGGCACCGGCGTGGTGACGGCCGAGGCGGCCGACGCCGCACTGGAGATGCTGGGCATCGACGCCATCGGCCTGGACCCGCTGGATCGCGCGCTGCTCGGAGCCATCTGCGAGAAGTTCGACGGTGGCCCGGTCGGGCTGTCGACCCTCGCGGTCGCGGTCGGCGAGGAGCAGGACACGATCGAGGACGTCTACGAGCCCTACCTCCTACAGCGGGGGTTCCTCAAGCGGACCCCGCGCGGGCGCTGCGCGACGGCGGCCGCCTACGCCCACCTCGGGCTCGAGCCACCCGACGTGGCCGTGCTGTTCTAGTGGCCGGCCACGAGGCGATCGAGCACCACGAGCGCAATCTCCACCTGCCGCATCTCGGGCCCATGGCGCGGCAGGTCGCGCTCGTCGTCTCGGTGCTGGCGGCACTGCTGGCCGTCTCGGAGGTGGTCGCGGAGAACCGGATCGCCGGCGTCATCCGAGCGGAGACCAGGATCGCCCAGCTCAACGGCCGCGCCGACGTCGACGAGGTTCGCGCGGCGATCACCCACAAGCCGTCACGGGTGTCGGCCGTGCGGGCGCAGATCGCGCCGCTGCAGACCGGCCAGCACGACGACGAGACGGCGCACGCACGGCTGGAGATTTCCATCGTGCTGCTGCAGGTGGGCATCGTCCTGGCGTCGCTCTCGGCCCTGCTGGGCGTGGTGGGCCTGCTCCGCGGTGGCATTGGCTTCGGGGTCGCGGGCGCGGCGATGCTCCTGGCCGGGCTCCTCGCCTGACTACCCTTCCTGGGCCCGGTTCTATGGCTCACCTGTTCCTCTGTCCCTCCTGCGGCCATCGCTCGACCGAAAGCGAGCGGACCGCCGGCTTCACCCGCGCGCCCAAGGCGTGCACCCGCTGTGGGTTTCCCTTTCTGTTCGAGCTGCTCGACGACTACTACCCGGCGCCGGACGCCGCGTTCTTCGTCTGCGACCGGGAGGGCCGGCTGATCGGGACGGGCAAGGGCGCGTTCGAGCTGACCGGCCTCAAGGAGGAGCGGATCATCGGGCGCCCGGCCGGGGAGGTGCTCGGCCTGCGGTTCTCCGACGGCCAGGACCACGTCGCCACCGTCCTGGAATGGGGCGTGCGCCAGCTCGGCAAGCCGGTGCAGGTCAACGCCGAAGGCGACCTTCCAGCGAAGGCCACGGCCGACCTGTTCCCGGCCTACGACGACGACGGCGGGCTGCTGCTCGTGCTGACCCCGGAGAAGTAGGGTGCCTCGCGGATGACCGACCGGAGGCGCAACTTCCTCGTCCTGTTCCTGGTCGGCGTGCTGCTGGCCGGTGCGCTTGGCGTGATCCTCGCCAAGAAGACCCGCGAGGGGCTCGACCTCAAGGGCGGTGTCGAGCTCGTCTACCAGGCCAAGCCGACCAAGTTCTCTCAGGTCACGGGCGACGCGATGGCGCGCACGATCGACATCATGCGCAGCCGCGTCGACCAGCTCGGCGTGGCCGAGCCGGAGATCCAGCGCTCGGGCTCCGATCAGATCGACGTCGCGCTGCCCGACGTCACCAACGCCGCTCGCGCGGCCCAGCAGGTGGGCACGACGGCCCAGATGTTCTTCTACGACTGGGAGCCCAACGTCGTCCTGGCGGGGTGCAAGACCGACCCCAGCCAGGTAACGCAGATCGACGCGCAGGCCTCGGGCAACGCCGGCGTCCCGGGCGCGGGCTCACTGTCGTACTACGACGCCGTGTTGCGGGCCTCTGGCTGCCCGGCCAAGCCCAGTCAGAACACGTCCACCGACACGCCGACCTACTACCTCGTCGACGGCCAAGCCCAGCAGGTCCTGGCGGGCCCGGAGTCCAGCGTCAAAGACCTGTGGAGCGAGCCCCAGATGCTCAAGCTCCACCAGAAGGCGCCGCTGAAGGGCCAGACGATCAAGGTCGTCCAGCCGGGCACCGCGGTCGTCGAGGCCGAGTACGACACGAATGCCCCCAAGGACGACACGACCGGCCGCAACAGCGCCCAGTGGTTCGTGCTCAACGACAACTTCGCGCTGCGCGGCACCGACATCACCGATCCGGCGCAGAGCTTCGACAGCAGCCCCGGCGGCACGGGCGCCCCGATCGTCACCTTCAACTTCACCAGCTCCGGGCGCAAGATCTGGCAGACCGTCACCCGCCGGATCGCCGAGCGCGGCAACGCCCAATTGCTGCCCGGCCAGAACGCCCAGGGCGTCTTCCAGCACTTCGCGGTCGTGCTGGACAACAAGCTGATCAGCGTCCCGTTCATCGACTTCCAGCAGAACCCGCAGGGCATCGACGGCAGCAACGGCTCGCAGATCCAGGGCTCGTTCACGATCACCTCCGCCCAGAACCTGGCCAACCTGCTCAAGAGCGGCGCGCTGCCCATCCGCCTCGAGCAGATCAGCTCCAACCAGGTCTCGGCGACGCTGGGCCAGCAGGCGCTGCACCAGGGCCTGAAGGCCGGCATCGTCGGGTTCATCGCGGTCTGCCTGTTCCTGCTGCTCTTCTACCGCGTGCTGGGCCTGATCGCCGTCGGCGCCCTCCTCGTCTACGGCATCTACTTCTTCGCGCTGATCAAGCTGATCCCGATCACGCTGACGCTGCCGGGCATCGCCGGCCTGATCCTCACGATCGGCGTCGCCGCCGACGCGAACATCGTCATCTTCGAACGGGTCAAGGAGGAGATCCGGGCGGGCCGCTCGGTGACCGCGGGCATCGCCCAGGGCTACAAGAAGGGCATCGCCGCGATCATCGACGCCAACGTCGTGACGTTCATGACGGCGTTCATCCTCTTCATCCTCGCCACCGCGGGGGTCAAGGGCTTCGCGTTCGTGCTGGGCATCGGCACGCTGGCGTCGCTGTTCACGGCCGTCCTGGCCACCCAGGCGGTGCTCGGGACCATGGGCCGCTCGCGGATGATCTCGCACCCGACGATGCTCGGGGCGGGCAAGCGCCGGCGCCAGATCAGCTTCGACTTCATGGGCGCGTCGCGGTGGTTCTTCTCGATGTCGGGCCTGATCTTGCTGGTGGGCGCCCTGGCCGTCGGCGGCAATGGCCTGAACTTCGGGATCGACTTCAAGTCGGGCACGCGCATCACGGCCTCGATGACCAAGCCCACCGACGAGACCGGGGTGCGCAACGTGCTCTCGCCGCTCGGGCTGGGCGACGCGAAGATCCAGCGCGTGTCGGGCTCGGGAGTCGGGCCCAACACGTTCCAGATCACCACCAAGGCGCTCCAGCAGACTCGGCAGCTGCCCCAGGTCAAGGACGCGCTGAACAAGGCGTTCGGCTTCAGCAAGGAGTCCGACCAGACCGTCGGCCCGACGTTCGGCGCGACGGTGGCCAACAGCGCGATCATCGCGATCATCGCCTCGCTGCTGGTGATCAGCGCCTACATCGCGCTGCGCTTCGAGTGGAAGTACGCGGTGCCCGTGCTGATCGCGTTGATGCACGACGTCCTGATCACCTCAGGCGTGTACTCCCTGCTCGGCCGGGAGGTGACGACGTCGACGGTCGCGGCGCTGCTGACCATCCTGGGCTACTCGCTCTACGACACCATCATCGTCTTCGACCGTGTGCGCGAGAACGTGCCGCGCATGCCGCGCGCCGCCTTCAGCCAGATCGTCAACCGCTCGATGCGCGAGGTCATCACGCGATCGATGGCCACGACGCTGTGCACGCTGCTGCCGATCGTTGCGCTGCTGGCCTTCGGCGGCCAGACGCTGCGTGACTTCGCCTTCGCGCTGCTGGTCGGCGTGCTCTCGGGCGCGTACTCCTCGATCTTCATCGCCTCGCCGGTGCTCACGCACTGGAAGGAGCGCGAGCCGGTCTACCGCGTGCGCCGCCGGCGGATCGCCGAGGCCAACGGCGGCCTGGTGCCCGCCTACGCGACCGCGGCCGGCGGGGCGGCGACCGAGGTCGCGCCCAAGCAGCCCAAGCGGGCCGCGCGCCGGATCACCGAGCCTGAGCTCCCCGGTCAGCAGGTCTCCGCCTCGGAGTTCCAGGAGATGGTCCGCGACCTGCGCGAGGACGCCGCACCGGTGGCCACCGCCGAGCGCGAGGATCTCGGGACCCGCGACCTGACTCCCGACGAGGTCGTCATGCCGTCCGAGCCGCGCCGCGAGAAGGCCAAGCGGCCGCGCAACAAGCGCCACGGGAGGAAGCGGTAATGGGCGCACTCGCCTGGGTCATCATGGGCCTGGCCATCTGGCACTTCACGATCTTCCTGCCCGACCGCTTCTGGGGCGGGATCGTCGGAGCGTTCCTGGGCGCCGTCGTCGGCGCCTTCGTCATCGGCGTGCTGATCAACGGCTTCAGCGTCCCGGGCGAGTCCCAGACGCACCTCTCGACGGCGCTGGAGGCGATCCCGGGCGCGCTGCTGGGCATCGCCGCGATGTACGCCGAGGGCATGCGCCGCGGGAACGTCGCGCTCGAGTTGTAGCCCGCGACGGCCCGGGAGCTCCCGCTCAGGCGGCGAGGGATGCGAGGTCTTCGAGCATCTCCGGGCTGCCGCCCTGGACCAGCAGCGTGGTGACCTGCGAGGCCTTCCAGGCCTCGAGGTCGTGGCGAATCTGCTCCTTCGAGCCGATCAGGGTCAGCTGCTCGATGAGCCGCTGCGGGATCGCCGCGGCAGCCTCGTCCTTCTTGCCGTCGAGATAGAGATCCTGGATCGTGTCGACCTCGGCCTCGTAGCCCATCCGCCGCGCGACGTCGGCGTGGAAGTTGCGGTCGCGCGCGCCCATCCCGCCGAAGTACAGGGCGTACATGGGCCGCACGGCGTCGATGGCACCCGCCGGGTCGTCGGTGACGATCAGCGGCACGGAGGCGACGACCTCGAAGTCCTCGCGGCTGCGGCGGGCGCCGTCGCGGGCGAAGCCCTCGTCGAGGGCGTCGCGGTAGAAGCCGTCGTGCTCGGGCGCGTAGAACAGCGCCAGCCAGCCGTCGCAGACCTCGGCGGCCAGTGCCACGTTCTTGGGGCCCTCCGCGGCCAGGAAGATCGGGAGGTCCTCGCGGAACGGGCGCACGCTGGCCTTCAGCGGCTTGCCCAGCCCGGTGCCGCCCTGCAGCGGCAGCCGGTACTGCTCGCCCTCGAAGGTCAGCGGGCCCTCGCGGGCCAGGATGCGGCGGATGATCGCGATGTACTCGCGGGTGCGTGCCAGCGGCTTGGCGAACGGCTTGCCGTACCAGCCCTCGACGACCTGCGGGCCCGAGACGCCGAGGCCGAGGATGAAGCGGCCCTGCGAGAGGTGGTCCATGGTGATCGCCGCCATCGCCGCTGCGGCCGGCTCGCGGGCGCTGATCTGGGCGATCGCCGTGCCGAGCCGGATCCG
>JAWVFY010000069.1:0-5134 GCA_033855575.1 Solirubrobacteraceae bacterium | reverse complement strand
CGCCAGTAGACTCACGCGCCCTATGGCCACCTGCTTGGTCACCGGTGGCGCAGGCTTCCTCGGCTCGCATCTGTGCGACGAGCTCCTCCGGCGCGGGCACCGTGTCATCTGCGTCGACAACTTCGAGACCGGCTCGCTGGCCAACATCGAGCACATCCGCGTGCCCGAGTTCACCTACCTGCACGTGGACATCGTCGAGCCGTACTTCGTCGACGAGCCCGTCGACTTCATCTACCACCTCGCCAGCCCCGCCAGCCCGATCGACTACCTGCGCCTGCCGCTGCACACGCTGAAGGTCGGCTCCTACGGCACCCACCACACCCTCGGCCTGGCCAAGCTGCACCGCGCGCGCTTCCTGACCGCGTCGACCAGCGAGGTCTACGGCGACCCCCAGGTCCATCCCCAGCCCGAGACCTACTGGGGCCACGTCAACCCGATCGGCCCGCGCGGCGTCTACGACGAGGCCAAGCGCTACGCCGAGGCGCTGACCATGGCCTACCACCGCCAGCAGGGCGTGGACACGGCGATCATCAGGATCTTCAACACCTACGGCCCGAAGATGCGGCCCCACGACGGCCGGGCGATCCCGACCTTCCTGCGCCAGGCGCTGCAGGACCGGCCGATCACCATCTTCGGCGACGGCAGCCAGACGCGGTCGTTCTGCTATGTCGACGACCTGATCCGCGGCATGATCGCGCTCGCCGAGTCGGGCCATCACCAGCCGGTCAACGTCGGCAACCCCGACGAGTTCACGCTGCTGGAGCTCGCGAAGACGATCCTCGAGGTCACGGGCTCGTCGTCGGAGATCGTCTACGAGGCGCTGCCGGTCGACGATCCGCAGGTGCGCCAGCCCGACATCACCAAGGCGCGGGAGATCCTGGGGTGGGAGCCGAAGATCTCCCTGCGCGAGGGGCTGGAGAAGACGATCGAGCAGGCCGGCCGCGCGGTGCTCATCGGAGGGATGGGTTAGACAAGCCAGAAGTCGCCCAATGTGTGCGGAAGACCGTCACTTTGGGCAGACTTATGCGTTGGAGCGGGGGAATGGCGTCATCGCCACTGACACCTGAGCGCCCGAAGGCGCAGCAAGACCACCCCGTGGTGGATTTCCCCTACCCGCATCGCGACGTGAGGGCCAAGCGGCCGCCGCTGCTGAGCTTCGTCCTCCGGCTGGAGACCCTGCGCCGCGGCGGGCGTGTCCTCTCGCTCGTGGCGATCGACGTGGTGGGGGTGTTCCTGGCCATCTTCACGGCGCTCATCGTCAAGGCCCTGGTCCGCACCGGGCAGGTCGACTGGCACGCCACGTACGTCCAGACCAAGGACATCGTCGTCCTCGCCACGCTGGTCACGCTGCTGCTGTTCGCCAAGTCCCAGCTCTACGCGGACCGCGGCCAGCGCCCGGGCCTGCCGCGGATCGTCGGCTCGCTCTTCCAGGTCGCCGGGGTCGCGCTGCTGTTCGCCGTCATCAACGGCAACAACTTCTCCAGCTACTACATCTTCTACGGGTCGCTGTTCTTCGCGATCCTCTACGTAGCCGGCTTCCGCTACCTCTACGACAAGGCGACCGGGGTCATCCTGCGCGCGGCGGGCTACCAGCGCCGCGCGGTGCTCGTCGGGACGGGCCAGCACATCGAGGCCGTCGCGCACGCGCTGCAGGACTCGCCGTCCCGGCCGATCGACGTCGTCGGCTTCGTCTCGCTGCAGCCGCGGCCCGACAACGGGCTGCGCTCGCTCGGCCAGCTCGCCGACATCGGCGAGGTGATCACCACCCACCGGATCGACGAGGTGATCATCGCCGACCCGGACTTCCCCCAGCAGGAGGCCGTCGAGCTCGTCGACCAGGCCCACCAGCGCGGGGTGCGCGTGCGGATCGCGCCGTCGACCATGGAGATCCTCGTCCACCGCGCCGAGTTCGTCCCGGGCGAGACCGTCCCGCTGTTCGAGCTCAAGCCGCCCGTCTTCGAGGGCGTCGACTACCTGCTCAAGCGGTCGTTCGACCTCGTCGTCGCCGGCGGGCTCGTGGTGCTGCTCAGCCCCGTGCTGCTGACCTGCTGGCTGCTCGTGCGCAGCACGTCACGCGGGGCCTCGATCTACCGCTCGTGGCGGCCGGGGATCGGCGGCCAGGCCTTCGCCTGCCTGAAGTTCCGCACGATGTACCGCGACGCCGACGAGCGCCAGGCGGCACTGGAGACGGCCAACGAGAAGAGCGGCGCGCTGTTCAAGATCCGCGACGACCCGCGGGTCACGCCGGTGGGACGCGTCCTGCGCCGTTGGTCGCTCGACGAGCTGCCGCAGCTGTTCAACGTGCTCCAGGGCGAGATGTCGCTGGTCGGGCCGCGCCCGCTGCCCGAACGCGACTTCCGGCGGCTGGAGGACTGGCACAAGAAGCGCTACCTCGTGCTGCCCGGGATGACCGGGCTGTGGCAGGTGTCGGGCCGCTCCGAGCTCGACTTCGACGACCTCGTGCGGCTGGACTTCCTCTACCTCGAGCGCTGGTCGGTCTTCCTGGATCTGTCGATCCTGGTCAAGACGGTGCCCGCGGTGCTGGCGCGCCGCGGCGCGTTCTGAGCGCCGTTCCCGGCGAGGCGGCTGCGAGGATGGCCGGCGTGGCCGAGCTGCTGCGCTACCGCTTCCTCTTCGAGCAGATGGTCCGCCGCGAGCTGCGGCAGAAGTACCAGGGCTCGCTGCTCGGGCTGGCCTGGTACGTCGTCAACCCGCTGGTGCTCATGGGCGCCTACTACCTGGTGTTCGCGGTGGCGCTGCGCCCCGGCTTCCACCATCCGGCCTACCCGCTGTTCCTGCTCGTCGGCCTGACGATCTGGATCTTCTTCAGCCAGTCGCTGCTGGCCGCATCCACGTCGCTGCTCGACCAGGGGGCGCTGATCCGCAAGGCGCGCTTCCCGCGCGAGCTGATCCCGGCGGCGACGGTCACGGTGCAGTTGGTCACGTTCCTGGTCGTGCTCGTGCTCGTCGCGGTGCTAACGGTCGCGGTGCGGGGCACGCTGGACGCGCCGCTGGTGCTGGCGCCGGTGCTGCTGGCCGCGCTGGCCGCGTTCGTGGTGGGGCTCGCGCTCATGGTCAGCGTGCTGCACGCCTACTTCCGTGACGTCGGGCCGATCCTCGCTGCGGCGCTGGTGCCCTGGTTCTTCGTCTCCCCGATCTTCTTCGCGCCCGCCGACGTGGTCCATCACGCGTGGGCGCGCGACGCGCTGACCTGGGTCAATCCGGTGGCGCCGTTCATCACCGCGACGCGCGACGTGCTCTACGGCGGCGTCTGGCCGTCGGCAACGACGGTGGCCTACGTCGTGATCGCGGCCGCGGTCGCATTGGCCGCCGGCCTGGCGCTGTTCCGGCGAATGGCGGCCGAGCTGGCGGTGGTGGTGTGAGGCCGGGGGAGATCGTCCTCGAGCACGCGTCGCGCGCCTTCGCGGTGCGTGCCGACCCGGGCCGCACGCTGAAGGCGACGTTGCTCGGCCGGCGCGCCCACGGGCCGGAGCCCGTGCAGGCGCTCGACGACGTGTCGCTGCGGATCGCCCCCGGCGAGACCGTCGGCATCGTCGGGCGCAACGGCGCGGGCAAGACGTCGACGCTGCGGGTGCTCGCGGGGATCGTCCCGCTGGACTCCGGGCAGGTCGATGTCGGCGGCAGGGCGGTCGCGCTGCTCGAGCTCGGCGCGGGCTTCGGGCGCGACTTCTCGGGCCGCGAGAACATCATGCTCAACGGCGCGCTGCACGGGCTGACGCGCGAGGAGATCGAGGGGCGCACCGAGGCGATCGTCGCGTTCTCCGAGCTCGGGCGGTTCATCGACGCGCCGGTGCGCACGTACTCCAGCGGCATGTTCGTGCGCCTCGGGTTCGCGATCGCGGCGCACATGGATGCCGACGTGCTGCTGATCGACGAGGTGCTCGCGGTGGGCGACGAGGCCTTCCAGCGCAAGTGCGAGGAGCGCATCGCCCAGCGGATCGCCGCGGGGGCGACGCTCGTGCTCGTCTCCCACGACGCGGCGCTGATCGAGCGGACGTGCGCGCGGGCGGTCGTGCTCGACGGCGGCGCCGCGGTCTTCGACGGACCGGTCGCCGACGGGATGGGGTTCTACCATCGGCTGATGGGAACACGGCATGAAGCCTGAGGAGGCGCTGGAGCGTGCGCGGCGCGCCTCGTTCGGCGAGGACCTCTCCGGGTTCGCCGTCGACCCGACCAACGAGCTGACGATCGAGCGGCTGATGGAGTGGGCGGTCATCGAGACCGACCCCGATCGCGTGCGCTCGACCCGGCGCGGCGGCGCGCCGATCACGTGGTTCAAGCGCTTCCTGCGCCGGATGCTCTCCCAGGAGCTCGGCCAGGCCTACGCGCAGCAGTCGCGCTTCAACCTGATGGTGGTCACGCGGTTGCAGGAGCTGGAGCACCTGCGTGAGGCTCCACCAGGTCCTGCGGACCTGGTCTCGGACTCCCGTACCCCGAGATGACGGTCTCGCGGCGCCCGGCGCCGCCCGGCCGCTTGCCGGTGCCGGTGGCACCGGCTTCTCGACCGGCCGGCGCCGGCCATCCACGATCCCGCCACCTCGGAGCACGGTGTGGTCCTCCACCAGGTCCTTAGCGGCGCGGGGCCCTGGGACGCGATCACCCGCGAGGCGCTGGCCATCCGGGACCTCGCGGGCTCGTGGGGCTTCGACGGCGCCGACCATGCAGTCCACATCGACCCGCGGATCGCGCGGCGCATCCGGCCCTTCGCCGCCCTCGACGCGGCACCGGACGACACGCTGCTGATCCACTACTCGGCCTACGCGCCGCGGCTCGCGTCGGTGCTCGACCACCCGGGGCGCAAGATCCTGCTGAGCCACAACGTCACGCCCGCGCGCTGGTTCTGGGATCACGACGCGCAGCTCGCGCTGCAGTGCGCCCTCGGGCGCCGCGAGCTGCCCCGGTTCGCGGCGCGCTGCGACGTCGTCGTCGGCGACTCGCTGTTCAACGCGCGCGAGCTCGGCTCCGACCGCGTGCTTCCACTCGTGCTGCCGGGGATCGACGCCGGCACGCCGCTGCCGGCCGAGATGCCGATCCCGCCCGCCCAGCCGGTCGTGCTGTTCGTCGGACGGCTGGTCCCGCACAAGCGCCAGGACGAGCTGATCCGGGCGATCGC
>JAWVFY010000068.1:0-4867 GCA_033855575.1 Solirubrobacteraceae bacterium | reverse complement strand
CCGAGCGGAGCCGGTAGTTGACCACGAACTGCGCGGTGGTCCCGTGCGCGGGCGCGGCGAGCCTGACCGTCTTGGCCAGCAGGATGCTGTTGCCGCGGGAGACGCGGACGGTCACCGACTGCCCGGCCACGTAGGGCGAGACGAGGCCGCGAACCCGCACGCTGCCGCCCGTGAAGACGACCGGCAGGGCGGCGTGCCCGACGCGCTCGAGATCGGCCTTGATCTTGGCGGCAACGGGCGTCGCGGGCGCAGGCGGGGGAGGGGGCGGGGGCGGACCCTGAGACCGGGCACCGGGCGCCGCCAGCAGCGCCCACGCGATGATCGTCGGGATCGGCAGGAGGCGGCGCACGCGCAGCAGATTACGGCGTGTCCCCGGCGACCCGCCAGCGCGGGCCGCCGCGCGCCGCGCGCGACAGGCCGTAGATCGCGGCGCCCGCTCCGGCCAGACCCGCCGGGATCAGCCACAGGCGGCCGTCGCCCACCCCGAAGGCGATCGAGTTGTTCAGCGCGTGCAGGGCCATGCACGGATACAGCGAGCCCGTGCGCTCATAGAGCAGGCAGAGCATCATGCCCAGCGCGGCGAGCGGCACGATGAAGCCGATCGGCGCCGAGGCCACGTGGGCCGCCCCGAAGGCCAAGCCGGTCACCAGGGTCGCGACCACCAGGCCGCGCCGCCGCAGGGCGCCGAAGAGGAAGCCGCGGAAGAACAGCTCCTCGCAGACCGGGGCGACCACGCAGACCAGCAGGGCGGCGCCGGTCAGCGCGGCCGCCGAGTCGCGCGTGCCGAGCTCGACGGGGACGTTCTCGTGCGCCGTGATGTGCAGCGCCGACGTCCAGACCGCCGAGAGGACCAGGAACGCGACGTAGCCGCCGGCGACCAGGCCCGCCGCGATGGGCAGCCGGGTCGCGCGCAACCCGAGGTGCGCCGCGGTGACCCGGCCCTCCAGCGCCGCGGCGGCCACCAGGACCGCCCCCGCCACGAGCGCCAGGTCCTGAGCAAGCGTCCCGGTGAAGATGACGACCGGTGGGCTGCCGTGCAGCGCAACCCCCACCAGGCCGTCGCGGTGGACCGGAGCGGTGGTCACGGCGTTGCGCACCACGATGGCGATCGCCGAGACGATCCCGCCGACCACCACGGCGCCCAGCCCGACGGCCAGCGCCCACAGCGCGCGCCACGGACGTTCCGGGAGCTCCGGCGTGTTCACCGCAGGGACTCTATGAGCGCGGGCAGCTCGGCCAGCGATCCGATGCGTCTGGCGCCCGCCGGGACCGGCTGCGTGCCCCACCGGTCGACCAGCACCGCGTCGATGCCCGTCGCGAGCGCCCCGGCGACGTCGGTGTCGGCGCTGTCGCCGACCATCAGGGCCTCCGCCGCCGACGCACCGGCGACCTCCAGGCCCCGCGCGTAGATGCCGGGATGCGGCTTGCCGACGCCGACCTCGGCCGACGAGACCGCGCCGTCGACCAACGCGCTGAGACCGGTGGCGGCCAGCTGGTCGTGCAGCGACACGTCCCAGTTGGAGAGGACGACGAGCGTGAGGCCCGCGTCGCGCAGGGCGGCCAGCGCCGCGGGCACCTCCGCGAACGGGCGAAAGCGCAGCGCGTGCAGCAGCGCCGCCGTCAGCCGCGGGATGCCGAGCCCGGCCGCCGCGGGCGGCAGCCCGTCGCGCAGGACCTCGGCGCAGCGGCGGCGCAGGTCCTCGAGCCGCTCACGGTCGGACGCCTCGTCGTGGTGGGCCCTGTAGTAGGTCATCTCGGCCAGGACCGCGTGGCGCGCCTCCTCGACGCTGACCCCGGCGCCCAGCCGCGTCAGCTCGGCGGCCAGCGGCGGCCCCGGGTCCTCGAGCTCGAGCAGCGTGCCGAGCGCGTCGAGCAGCACGCAGCGGATCGGCGGCGCGCTCATGCCACCCAGTGCCAGGTCGCGAACTCCGCCGCGGCCCAGGCCTGCAGCCCCAGGAACACAGCGGCGAGGACGACGCCCCGGCGGCGGCCGCGCGCCGCCCACCAGCCCAGCCACAGAAACAGTGGGAAGAGCACGAGCTCGAAGCGGGGCAGCGACATCAGCGGCTGCGGCTCGACCGGCCACGAGAGCGGCAACGCGAGCGCCGCGATCACGTAGGCCCCATAGGCCAGGGGCAGGCGCCGGAACGCACCGACGACCATCGGCACCACGGCCAGCAGCGCCGCGAACAGCTCGAGGTTGTGCGCGGCCGTCACGTACGGATCGCCGCCCGCCGGGGCGAAGTAGACCGGCGTGCGGGCGCCCGACAGCAGCTGCCGCGCGCCGTCGAACGCCGCGACCGCGCCGTCCCGGACTCCGCCGAACGGGCCGGCGAAGTGCCGGAACCACACCTCCTGGGCGTGAAACGGCGCCAGCCCGTCGAACCCCGCCAGGGCCAGCCCGGCGCAGAACGCGGCCAGCCCGGCCGGCACCAGCGCCAGCCCGGCAAGGTCACGCGCACGGCGGGGCGAGTGCGTCCACCACAGCACGACCAGCGGGACGAGCAGGACGACGCCCGCGCTGCGCGTGGCGGCGGCCAGCGCACCGAGCGCCGCCGCCCACGCCCAGCGCCCGGTGCGGGCGGCGAGGACGCTGCCCAGCGACAGCGCCAGGAACAGCGACTCCGAGTAGACCGCCGAGAGGAACAGCGCCGCCGGGAAGCAGGCCACCATCCACACCGCCCAGCGCGCGGCCGCCGCGCCGAGCTCGATCTCGGCCAGCCGGTGGAGTGCGGTGAGCGCTGCGACCGAGGCGAGCAGCGACACGAGGATCCCGCCCACCAGCGCCGACCCCAGCGGCAGCCCCGCGACCCGGGCCAGGAACGGATAGAGCGGGAAGAAGGCGGCGTGGGCGGTGTCGCTGTAGCCGTGGCCGGCGATCTGCAGATACCACGTGGCGTCCCACCGCGCCGCCGGGGCGACCAGCACGTCGGCCACCGCACCGAAGCCCGAGGTCAGGCCCGTGGGATCGAACGCGCGCGCCCGATCCGAGACCCCGGCGCCCTCGACCGCGACCACGCCAGCCACCCAGACCACGAGCCGGGTCAGGACGAAGGCCCAGCCGGCGGTGCGCAGCGATGCCCGCCAGGGCGGGCCCGGCACGACCTCCGGCGCTGAGGTGCCGTCGCCGCCCATCGCCACGATTGTGGCCGACCGCCTTCCCCGACGCGCGGCGGGTGCGAGAGGACCCGGGGCGCCTGGGTAGAATCCGTCCTGCGCGGGTGGCGCGGGCCGCCCGCCGAGGCAACCCATGTCACACCACGCGCGCCAACGGCGGCGCCAGCGCCACCAGAAGGGGGCGGGGCGCGTCATCTTCCTCTCCCTCGGCGTGCTGACCGGAGCCGGAGCCCTGGCCGCCATCGGCGTCGTCACGTGGGTCATCGGCATCGCCGCCTCGGCGCCGTCGATCAGCACCCTCAAGCCGATCCCCCAGGGCGCGACGTCGATCATCTACGCCGCCGACGGGCAGCGGCTCGGCTTCATCCAGTCGACGGTCCTGCGCTCGCCGGTCCCCTCGACCGTGATCCCCCAGACGCTGAAGAACGCCACGGTGGCGATCGAGGACAAGCGCTTCTACAAGCACAAGGGCGTCGACTTCGAGGGCCTGATCCGCGCGGCGCTGAAGAACATCGAGTCTCACCAGACCGTCCAGGGCGGCTCGACGCTGACCATGCAGCTGGTCAAGAACCTCTACGAGAAGCAGACCCTGCGCAGCGGGGTCGGCCGCACGTACAAGGTCAAGATCCAGGAGGCCAAGCTCGCCGAGGACCTCGAGAACGTCCATCCCGGGCTGGCCGGCAAGCAGTGGGTCCTCAGCAAGTACGTCAACAACGTCCCCTACGGCACGGTCGGCGGGCAGACGGCGGTCGGCGTCCAGGCGGCGTCGCGCGTGTTCTTCGACGAACCGGCCAAGGACCTGACGCTGGCCCAGTCGGCGCTGCTCGCCGGCCTGCCCCAGGCGCCGTCGCAGTACAGCCCCTACCTCAACCCGCAGGCCGCCCTGGCGCGCCGCAACGAGGTGCTCGACCAGATGGCCCAGCAGGGGATGATCACCCCGGCGCAGGCGCTGGCCGCCGAGCGCTCGGCTCTCGGACTGCGGCACAACCGCTACTACACCGAGCGCCGCGAGGGCTACTTCTTCGACTACGTGCAGTCCGAGCTGGTCCAGCGCTACGGCTACGAGACCGTCCGGCGCGGCGGCCTGCGCATCTACACGACGCTCGACCTGACGATGCAGCGCGAGGCCAAGGCGGCGCTGGCCCACAGCATCGCGGGGACCAACCGGGACTCCGCGCTGGTCACGATGGACCCCGAAACGGGCTACATCCGCACGATGGCGACGTCGCGCAAGTACGGCGACCTGAAGTTCAACCTCGCCGCGCAGGGCCATCGCCAGCCCGGCTCGACGTTCAAGGTCATGGTGCTGATGACCGCCCTGCGGCGCGGCGTTGACCCGAACACGACGTACTACACGTCGAGGCCGCTCAAGTTCACCGACCCGACCTGGGGCCCGATCGACGTCAAGACCTACGAGGGCACCTACGGCGGCCGGATGAACCTCGTCACCGCCACGCTGAAGTCCGACAACACGGTCTACGAGCAGCTCGACCTCGACCTCGGCCCGCAGGCGGTCCGCCAGACCGCCTACGACATGGGCATCACCACGCACCTCAACGGCTACCCCGCCGAGGGGCTGGGCGGCCTGCGGACGGGCGTCTCCCCGCTCGAGATGGCCCGCGCGTACTCGTCGATCGCCAACGGTGGCTACCGCATCCGGCCGATCGCGGTCACCAAGGTGACGTTCCCCGACGGCCACAGCGAGGCGCCGTTCGCGCCCGAGAAGGTCAAGGTCTTCACCGACGGCCAG
>JAWVFY010000067.1:0-4876 GCA_033855575.1 Solirubrobacteraceae bacterium | reverse complement strand
GCGCCCCGCGCGGGGGGGCGTGCCGTGCGCGGGCGGCGAGGCGGCGCTGACCGGCGGCTGGATCGCCTTCGCGGACGGCCCGCAGGCGCTCGACGCACCGGCCCTGGCGATGCTCACCGACGCCTGGCTGCCCGCGCCGTTCGCCCGGCTGAGCGAGCCGGTCGGCGCGCCGACGATCGACCTGACGATCCACTTCCGGGCGCCTGAGCTGGTGGTCGGCGAGCCGGTGCTGGCGGTCTTCCGCTCGCGCTTTGCCCACGCCGGCTTCTTCGAGGAGGACGGCGAGCTGTGGAGCGCCGACGGCCGCCTGCTCGCCCAGTCGCGCCAGCTCGGGCTCCTGCTGTGACCGGCGCCGACGCGTTCCGGGCGGGCGTCGAGGCCCGCGACACCGATGCCATGCGCGCGGCGCTGGCGCCCGGCGTCGTCCTGCACAGCCCCGTCACGTTCCGGCCCTTCGAGGGCCGCGACGCGGTCGGCCACGTCCTGGCCACCGTCGCCGGCGTCTTTGAGGACTTCCGCTACACCGATGAGCTCCGGGAGGGCGCCACCACGGTGCTGGTCTTCCGGGCCACCGTCAACGGCCGCGAGGTCGACGGCATCGACCTCGTGCGCGAGGACGCCGGCGGCCTGATCGAGGACTTCACCGTGCTGATCCGGCCGTTGTCGGGGCTGACGGCGCTGGCCGAGGAGATGGGCCGGCGGCTGGGCGCCCCGCCCGCGGCGCCGTGACGACCGGCTACCTGGGCCTGGGCTCCAACGTCGGCGATCGCCGCGGCCATCTCGAGGCCGCCGTGGCCGGGCTGCGGGCCCGCGGCATCGAGGTCCTCGCGTCGTCCTCGCTCTACGACACCGACCCCGTGGGCGAGATCCTCGACCAGCCGGCGTTCCTCAACGCCTGCCTACGCATCGACAGCGACCTCGAGCCCGAGGCGCTGCTTGACGTCGCCAAGGCCATCGAGCTCGAGCGCGGGCGCGCCGCCGCCGCGCCGCGCCATGCGCCGCGGCCGCTGGACGTCGACCTGCTGCTGTTCGGCGACGCCTCGTATCGCTCCGAGCGGCTCGCGCTCCCACACCCGCAGGTGGCCGAGCGGCGCTTCGTGCTGATCCCGCTCGTCGAGCTCGACCCCGAGCTGACGCTGCCCGGCGGGCGGCGAGTGGCCGACCGGCTGGCCGAGCTGCCGGTCGACGAGGGGGTCCGCTGGGCCGGGCCGCCGCTGGCGCTCGCGGCGTAGCCTCGCTCGATCAGCTGGAGCCGTCGTTCGCGGGCAGCCAGGCCGCGGGGAAGGTTCCCGCCGGCAGTTCGCCCGCCTGATCGGGGAAGAGGCGGCGGGCCAGGTCGGCGCAGGGCCGCGCCGCGAAGAGCGGGGCGACGTCGCCCACGGTCATGATCAGCCGCAGCGACGAGGCGATCTGCAGGTCGGCGGCGTTGGGCGGGTCGCCGCCGATGACGCCGTCGGCGATCAACGCGTCGGCGTGGTCGAGGTGGCCGGGGAGGGCCCGGAGGTCGGCGCGGACGGCGTCATGGGAGACCCGGTTCATCCGTGCCTCCATCCGCGTGATGACCGGGGCCAGGGCCAGGACGACCGGACGCGGCAGCGGCAGCCGGCCCCCGGCCTGGTAGCCGTGCAGCGCCCCGTGGTTGAGGGCGAAGCCGCGCCACAGCACGCGCCGCGCCAGCGGCTGGAGCATCGATTCGCCCCACGCCTCAGCGTCGGCCACGCTAGCGCCGGCGAACATCGGCGGCTCGGGCGCGATCTCGTCGAGGCGGCGCAGGATGGCCGTGGAACCCAGGAGCTTCTCGCCGTCGGCCGTGACGAACCCGGGCACGGTGCGGCCGCCGAACCGCAGGCGCTGCAGGGGGACGTGCAGGGGCGGCGGGTACTCGACCGTCCGGTAGGCGATCCCCTTGAGGTCGAGCGCCCGGCGCACCGCCGCGCACGGATGGGACCCGTGGACGACGTAGAGCGTGGCGGGCATCGCCAGACCCTACCCCGGCCTGCCGCGCCGCCATACTGCGCGCGTGCTCCTGACCGTCGACGTCGGCAACACGCAGACCCACTTCGGGACGTGGGACGGTCAGAGACTGGTCGAGCACTGGCGTTTTGCCACCGTCCGGGACTCGACGGCCGACGAGCTCGGCGCGGCGTTGCGCAACCTGGTGGAGCTGCGCGGGGTGGGCCTGGCCGACCTCAGCGCGTCGATCGTCTCCTCGACGGTGCCCCAGCTGGCGCCCGAGTGGGAGGAGATGGGCCGCCGCTACCTGGGCCACGACATGAAGGTCGTCGGCCCGGGGCTGAAGATCGGGATGCCGATCCGGATCGACAACCCGCGCGAGCTGGGCGCCGATCGCCTGGTCAACGCGGTCGCGGCGCACGAGCGGCTCGGGGCGCCGTGCGTGTGCGTCGACTTCGGCACCGCGATCACCTACGACGTCGTCTCACCGGCCGGCGAGTACCTCGGCGGCATCATCACGCCGGGCGTCGAGATCTCGATGGAGGCGCTGACCGAGCGCGGCGCCAAGCTGCCGAAGATCGACCTGGTCGCCCCGCGATCGCTGATCGGCAAGTCGACGGAGGGCGCCATCCGGTCGGGCATCGTCTACGGCTTCGCGGGCCAGGTGGACGGCATCATCGGACGGCTGCGCGCCGAGCTCGGCGCCGACACCCGGACGATCGCCACCGGCGGGCTGGCCGAGCACATCGTCCCCTTCACGAGCTCAATCGACGAGGTCGACGACCTGCTGACCCTCAAGGGCCTGCGGATCATCCACGAGCGGAGCGAGCCCGCGTGAGCTCGGCGAACTCCTCGGCCAGGATCGCCCAGCGCTCGTGGTCGCGCCAGCGCCCGCCGATCTTCAGATAGCGCGGCGAGAACCCCTCGCGGCGGAACCCGGCGCGCCGCGCCAGCGCCAGCGACGCCTCGTTGCCCGGCTGGATGTTGGCCTCGACGCGGTGCAGGCCCAGCGGCCCGAAGGCGTGGGCCAGGACGAGGCCCAGCGCCTCGGTCATGTAGCCCTCGCGGGCGTGTTCGGCGCTGCCGTAGTAGCCCAGGTAGCCGCTCTGGAACGCCTTGCGGAAGATCTGCGACAGGACGAAGACGCCGACGATCGCATCGTCCACGAGCCGCCGGGCCAGCAGCGCCTCGGTGTCCTCGCGGGCGTCGCGCGCCAGCAGCTCCCGGTAGCCGGCGTGGTCGAGGGGCGGATGGGCCCATGGCCGGTGGTGGCGCTGGCTGGCCGTCGTCATGGCCAGGAAGGCGGCTTTGTCGGCCGGGCGGGGACGCGCGAGGCGCACGCGGGACACGCCGGCGAAGGTACCGTGAAGGCGTGCAGCGACGGCTCACCGACTCCTGGCAACTGGGGCCCTACGAGATCCCCAACCGCGTGCTGCTCGCGCCGCTGGCCGGGATCGGCACGTGGTTCGTGCGCCTGCAGGCCCGTCGCCACGGCGCGGGGCTCGCGGTCTCCGAGATGGTCTCGAGCTTCGCCATCCACCATCGCAACGAGAAGACGATGCGCGAGCTGCTGCGCGTGCACCCCGACGAGCAGGCCTACGGCCCGGTGTCGATCCAGCTCTTCGGCCAGGATCCTGACGTCATGCGCTCGGCCGCCGAGACCGCCGCGCAGGCGGGCGCGGGCGTCATCGACCTCAACATGGGCTGCCCCGTGCCCAAGGTCGTCAAGACCGGCGCCGGCGCCGCGCTGATCAAGGACCCCGACACGGCGGTGGCCGTGGCGCGGGCGGCGGTGCAGGGCAGCGGGCTTCCCGTCACGGTCAAGCTGCGCTCCGGCCAGCGCCCCGGGGAGACCGACGGCTACGCGCTCGCGCACCGGCTCGTCGACGAGGCGGGCGTCGCAGCGATCGGCTTTCACCCGCGGAGCGCCGCCGTCCACCACAAGGGCACCCCCGACTACGACCTGGCGGCGCGGCTGGTGGCGTCGCTGGGCGCTCCGGTGATCCTCACCGGGGGTCTGCACTCCACGGCCGAGGTCGTGGCGGCCTGGGAGCACACCGGCGCGGCCGCGGTGATGCTCGCCCGCGGCTCGCTGGGCAACCCGTGGCTGTTCGAGCAACTGCTCGGCACGCGCGAGGACGAGCCCACCCCGGCAGAGGTCCGTGCCGAGCTCGAGTGGCTGATGGAGCGCGCCGTCGAGCACCTGGGGGCCGAGCGCGGGGCGCGCTGGCTGCGCAAGGCCTACCCGTGGTACGTGGCGAGGCTCGGCGGCGACAAGCAGCTCAACGAGGCGCTCCAGCGCACGTCCTCCACCGCGGCGGCGCGGGACCTGCTCGCTGCTACCATGCCGCGCCCGAATGCCCCGCGAAGTGATCCTCACGCAAGAAGGCCTGGACAAGCTCCAGGAGGAGCTCGATCTCCTGTCGGGCGAGAGGCGGCGTGAGGTCGCGGCGCGGATCAAGGAAGCCCGCGAGTTCGGTGACATCTCGGAGAACCCCGAGTACGACGACGCCAAGAACGAGCAGGCGATGCTGGAGTCCCGCATCGCCACCCTCGAGGAGAAGCTGCGCGCCGCCTCGGTGATCGACGCCAAGGACATCACCACCGACGTGGTGAGCGTCGGCACCAGCGTCCACGTCAAGGACGAGAAGACCGGCAAGTCCCAGAAGTTCACGATCGTCGGCTCGTCCGAGGCCGACCCGGCCGAGCTCAAGCTCTCCAACGAGTCGCCGGTCGGCCGCGCGCTGCTCGGTCACAAGCGCAACGACGTCGTCTCCGTGCCGGTGCCCAAGGGCCCGGCTCGCAAGCTCAAGATCACCAAGATCGACGTCGGGCTCTAGAGCCCGAGCCCGAGCCCGAGCGCGGCCGCGACGGTCCGCTCCCGTGCGTCCCACATCACCGTGTGGCCGCAGTCCGGCCACGT
>JAWVFY010000066.1:0-5830 GCA_033855575.1 Solirubrobacteraceae bacterium | reverse complement strand
GAGTGGCACCCCGAGCACGCGCTCGCCGGGCTGGATCGGATGGCCGTGCGGACAGGTCTTGGCGTCGCCGATCGCGGCGAGCATGCGGGCCTCGAGCACCGGCGACATCGCGTGCTCGAGCCGCTCGGCCTCCTCGTGGACCTCGTCCCACGGAATGCCCAGGACGTCGGTGAGGAAGCGCTCGATGAGCCGGTGGCGGCGGACGATGTCGTGGGCGTGCTCGCGGCCCGAGTCGGTGAAGGCGATCGACTTGTCCCCCGCCCGGGTGATGTAGCCGTCGCGCTCGAGCCGGCCGATCATCTCGTGGACCGTCGGCGGCGAGAGCTGCATGGCGCGCGCGACGTTGGCGCCGGTCATCTGCAGGCCGGCCTCGTGGAGCCAGAACAGCGTCTGGAGGTACTCCTCCTCCGCGACGGTGGCGTGGTCGGCGGCCATCGAACCCATCATAGGCTGGACCCGTGAACCGCCACCAGACCGGTGTCGTGCTCGTCCTCGTCTCCGCGCTGGGCTTCGGAGCGATGGCCATCTTCGCCAAGCTGGCCTACCGCCACGGTGCCGATACGGCGTCGCTGCTGACGCTGCGCTTCCTGATCGCCGCGCTGGTGCTGTGGGTCATCGTGGCCGTCCGCCGGCGCCCGCGCCCGGATCGTCGCACGGTGCTGGCCGGCGCCGGCCTCGGGCTGTTCGGGTACAGCGTTCAGGCCGGCGGCTACTTCGCCGCCCTGCGCCACCTCGACGCCTCGCTCACCGCGCTGCTGCTCTACACCTACCCGGCGATGGTCTTCGTCGGCGCCGTCGCGCTGCGGCGCGAGCGCGCCAGCGTGATCAAGATCGGCGCGCTCGGCCTGGCCGGGGTGGGCCTGGCGCTCGTCCTGCTCGGCGGCGGCACCGGCTCGCTCAACGGCACCGGCGTCGCGCTGGCGGTGGGGGCCGCGCTGGCCTACACGGTGTACATCCTGGTGGCCGACTCGGTGGTCGGCGGCGCCGACCCGTTCACGCTGGCGGCAATCGTCGCCACCGGTGCGTTCGTCTCGGTCGGCGCCTACACGGTCTCGGCCGGCGGGCTGCACCTGGATCTCGACGCGGTGGCCTGGACCGCGCTCGTGTCGCTCTCGCTCGTCTCAACGGTCCTCGCCATGACGGCCTTCTTCCTGGGCCTCGACCGCGTGGGCCCGTCGACCGCGAGCATCGTCTCCACCGTCGAGCCAGCGTGGACGGTGGCACTGGCCGCCGTCTGCTTCGGCGAGCGCCTCGGGCCGGTCCAGCTCCTCGGCGGCGCGGTGGTCCTGGGCGCGGTCGTTGTCCTGCAGCGACGGGTGGGTAGGGTCACAGCCGGTGCCGCTCCCGATCACGCCGCCCCTGCTCCCGCAGCTCGCCCGGTCGCGCAGCGCACTTCCTGAGGGCGACGGCTGGGCCTTCGAGCCCAAGTGGGACGGCTTTCGCTGCATCGCCTTCGTCGACGGCGACGACGTCTACCTGCAGTCGCGCAACGGCCGGCCGCTGCTGCGCTACTTCCCCGAGTTGGCCTTCCCCGCCGGGCGCCACGTGCTCGATGGCGAGATCGTCATCTTCGGCCCCGGTGACGTCCAGGAGTTCGACCTTCTCGGCCAGCGCATCCACCCGGCCGAGTCGCGGATCCGGCGGCTCGCCGAGGAGACCCCGGCGCGCTTCATCGCCTTCGACCTGCTGGCCCGCGACGACGAGGTCCTGCTGGACCGCCCGCTGGAAGATCGCCGCGCGGCGCTCGAGCAGGTCCCCGGGCTCGAGGTCACGCCGCAGGTGCGCACCGCGGCCGAGGCCGAGCCGTGGCTGCACAAGGGCGAGGGCGTCGTGGCCAAGGAGCTCGCCTGCCCGTACCGGCCGGGCGAGCGCGTCGGCATGGTCAAGATCAAGCGCGTCCGCACGATCGACGCCGTCGTCATGGGCTGGCGGCCGGGCAAGGCGGAGGGCACGGTGGGGTCGCTGATCCTCGGGCTCTACGGCGAGGACGGCAGGCTGCGCGAGGTCGGGCACACCAGCGGGTTCAAGGCCGCCGAGAAGAAGGCGCTCGTCGAGCGCCTGAAGCCCTACGAGACCGGCGAGAAGGGCTCGGCTGACCCGTCGCGCTGGCGACCAGACCACGAGCTCCAGTGGATCGCGCTGCGGCCCGAGCTGGTGGTCGAGGTCACGTTCGACCACGTCTCCTCGGGTCGCATCCGCCACGGAACCAAGGTCCAGCGCTGGCGCGACGACAAGGCGCCGACCGCGTGCACCCTGGACCAGCTGGAGACGTGAGCGACCTCGACCTGATGCGCGACGCGGTCGACGAGCTGGCCGCGATGGACCGGCCGTCGGCCGGCGCCGGCGAGCGCCGCGCCGCCGACTGGATCGCCGCACGGTTGCAGGAGCTGGGCTCATCGGCCCGCGTCGAGGAGGAGCGCGCGCTGGGCGGCTACTGGTGGCCGATCGGGATCCCCAACGTCGCGGCGCTGCTGGCGGCGCTGGCGCTGGGCCGCCGGCCGCGCTCGTGGCGCCGGCGCGCCCTCGCACTCCTGACCGGCGTGGCCGGCGCCGCCGCAGTTTGGGACGACACCGGCGGCGGGCGCCTGTGGCTGCGCCGCCCCTTCCAGCGTGGCACCACGGCCAACGTGATGGCCGAGGTCGGCGACCCCGAGGCGCCGCGCACCCTGGTGTTCGTCAGCCACCACGACGCGGCGCACTCCGGCCTGGTCTTCCACCCCGCGCTGTCGGAGCTCGGGCCCGGTTACCGCCACGACAAGCCCGGCGGCCCCACCCAGACCTTCCCGATCATGTTCACCGTGTGGCTCGGGCCGGTGCTGCTCGCCTTGGCGGCGCTGACCGGCCGGCGACCGGTGCGGCGGCTCGCCGCGGCCTTCGGCGGCGGCGCAGCGCTGGCGATGGCCGACATCGGGGCGCGCGCGACGGTGCCCGGCGCCAACGACAACCTCAGCGCCGTCGCCGTGCTGCTCGCGCTCGCCCGCCGGCTGCGCGACCAGCCGCCACAGGGCGTCCGCGTGATCCTGCTGTCCACCGGCTCGGAGGAGTCGTTCATGGAGGGCATGCAGGGGTGGGTGCGCCGCCACCGCACCCGCCTGGACCCGGCGCGCACCGAGGTCATCTGCCTGGAGTGCGTGGGCTCGCCGTACCTGCAGGTCATCGAGGGCGAGGGCATGCTGCGGATGCGCGACTACGACGCCGACACGCGGGAGGAGCTGATGCAGGCGGCTCGGGCGGTGGGCGTCGAGCCGGGCCGCGGCCTGCGGACCGTGGCGGCCACCGACGGGCTGATCACGCTGCGGGCCGGCATCCCCACCGCGACGCTGTGCTCGATCGACGACAAGGGCTTCCCGTCGAACTATCACTGGCCCAGCGACCGTCCCGAGAACCTCTCCTGGGAGACCATCGAGCAGGCGCTGGAGACCTGCTGGAGCCTCGTGGGGCGCCGCGCGGCCTGAGTTCTGGGCGTCGGGCGCCCAGAACGTCAGTCGGAGCGCGCGCGGCTGGGCTGCACGCGCTTGGGCTCCCCGGGCATCTTGGGGAAGTTGGGCGGCCACGGGGCATCGCCGAGCCCCTCCTCCTCGTCGCGCTCGGAGAGCGCCAGCAGCGCGTCGAGCCGGCACGGGTGCGAGTCGATGTCGCCGATCGGGTCGCCCAGCTTCGCGAGCCGGTCGGGAACGGTATCGAGCCGGAAGTCGGCGGGCTCGACGTCCGGAACCTCGTCCCAGGACAGCCCGCACGACACGCGCGCGTCGGCCACGGCGCGGACGGAGTAGGCGCTGGCGATGGTGCGGTCGCGTGCGTTCTGGTTGTAGTCGAGGAACACGCCGACGCGCTCCTCCTTCCACCACTTCGAGGTCGCGCGGCCCGGCATGCGGCGCTCGACCTCGCGCGCCAGGGCCAGCGCGGCCCGGCGCACCTCCGGGAACGCCCACTCCGGGTGGATCCGTACGTAGACGTGGATGCCGCGCGAGCCGCTGGTCTTGGGCCAGCCGACGCAGCCGTGCTCGTCGAGGACGTCGCGCACGGTCATGGCGACGGCGCGGACCTCGCTGAACGGCACATCAGGCTGCGGGTCGAGGTCGATGCGCAGCTCGTCGGGGTGCTCGACGTCACCGCGGCGCGACGGCCACGGGTTGAAGTCGATGTTGCCGAGGTTCGCCGCCCAGACGAGGTGCGCGGCGTCGACCGGGCACAGCTCGGTCGCGCTGCGGCCCGAGGGGAAGGTCACGGTCGCGGTCTGCAGCCACTCGGGCGCGCCCTTGGGCACGCGCTTCTGGAAGAACACCTCGCCCTCGACGCCGTCGCGCCAGCGCTTGAGCACGGTCGGGCGCTCGCGGACCCCGACGAGCACGGCATCGGCGCAGCGCACGTAGTACTCGATCAGGTCGAGCTTGGTGAACCCGCTGGCACCGGCCTTGGGGAAGTAGACCTTCCCGGGCGAGGACACCCGGACCTCCCGGCCGGCTGCCTCGATCGTGGTGTACTCGCGGGGTGCCACCGGTCCTCGTCTGCCCTGACGCCTTCAAGGGTACGTTGCGCGCCGCCGAGGTGGCGGCCGCCTTCGGCCGCGGGCTGGTGCGCGGCGGCCGGCCGCTCCCTGACATCTGCCCGATCGCCGACGGCGGCGAGGGCACGACGGAGGTCCTGCTGACCGCGCTGGGCGGCGAGACCGCGGCCGCGACGACGACCGACCCGCTCGGGCGGCCGATCACCGCCGGCTTCGCGCTGATCGAGGACGGCGCCACCGCGATCGTGGAGGTCGCGCAGGCCAGCGGACTGGACCTCGTCGGCGAGGAGGAGCGCGACCCCGAGGCCGCGTCGACCCGCGGCACCGGCGAGCTGATCACCGCCGCGATCGCCGCCGGGGCCGAGGTGGTCCTCGTGGCGGCGGGCGGCAGCGCCACGACCGACGGCGGGGCGGGGGCGATCGGCGCCCTGCACGAGCACGGCGGACTGCGGGGCGCCGCACTCGTCGTGCTGTGCGACGTGCGCACGCCGTTCGAGCAGGCGGCAGCGCGCTTCGGGCCGCAGAAGGGCGCGGACGCAGGGACGGTGCAGCGGCTGGCCGCGCGTCTGGAGCATCTGGCGGCGACGTTCCCCCGCGACCCGCGCGGCGTGCCGATGACGGGGGCCGCCGGCGGGCTCGCGGGCGGCCTGTGGGCGGCGTTCGGCGCACGGCTCGAGCCCGGCGCGCCGTTCGTCCTCGGCGCCCTCGGGTTCGACGAGCGGATGCGCGCAGCGCGCGCGATCGTGACCGGCGAGGGGCGGATCGACCGCACGACGCTCGACGGCAAGGCGGCCGGCGAGGCGGCGGTGCGGGCGCGCCAGGCCGGCGTGCCGGCCCACGCGATCGTCGGGGCCAACGCGCTCGACCGGTTCGACCAGCGGATCCTCGACCTGCAGACGATCCGCGAGGCCGGAACGCCGGCCGCGCTGGAAACGGCGGCCGAGGAGCTCGCGGCCGAGCTCTAAGCGGTCAGCGCGCGGGGCTGGGTGAGCGTGAGCAGGTGGGTCTCGGCCTCGGCGGCCGGCAGCGGGCGTGAGAACAGGAAGCCCTGCCCGAGCGGGCAGCCCAGCCGGCGCAGCTGCACGAGCTGGTCGGCGCCCTCGATCCCCTCGGCCACGATCTGCAGCCCGAGGCTGGAGCCCAGGTCGATGATCGCGCGAGCCAGCGCCGGGTCCTCGCTCTGGGTGGCCAGCCCATCGACGAACGGCTTGGCCATCTTCAGGACGTCGAGCGGGAAGCGGTTGAGGTAGCGCAGCGACGAGTAGCCGGTGCCGAAGTCGTCGACGGCGAGGCGCACGCCGAGCGCGCGCAGCGAGCGCAGCC
>JAWVFY010000065.1:0-3186 GCA_033855575.1 Solirubrobacteraceae bacterium | reverse complement strand
GAGATAATAGAGGCTGTCGCCCGCGCGCTCGCCTCCTGGGTTGCCGCGATAGTTGGCGAGGAAGATCGCAGCCGCCTCCCGCGCCTGGCCCTTGCTCATCAGCGAACGGCCGATGAGGTTGTTGGCGTAGCTCACGCGGCGATGCTTGGGGTAGGCCGCGGCGAACGCCTTGAGCGCCTCGATCGCCTGGTCGTACTGGCCCGCTTCCCACAGGCGGAAGCCCTGGGTGTAAGCGTCTTCACCCGGGTCGGTCGGGGTGGCGCCCGCCTCGGCCGCGGCCCCACCGGTCGCCGGCGCGGGGCCGGCCTCAGCAGTTTTTTTCGGCGGCGTCTTAGGCGGCGCGGCCTTGGGCTTAGTCGGAGCGGTCGTGACTGGCGCGATTTCCGGCGCCTTGACCGGCGGCGCCGTCGCCGCCTCGTTCATCCGCTGCTCGAGCGCCGCGATCCTTTGGTCCTGGTCGCTCTTGAGCTGGCCGATGCCGGTTTCGAGGTTGCGCAGGCGATTACCATTCTCCTCCGACTGGCGGACGAGATCGGCGACCTGCTTTTCAAGCGCGTTGAGCCGCTGGTCGAGGTTCACCACTGACGATTGCGTAGCCGCAGGATCGTCGGAAAAGCCGGCGGTGTCTGCCGGGCGGCCCTTCGGGAAGACCTGCCGCTGCACCTGCTGCAGCTGCTTTTCCAGCCGGTCGATGCGCTGCTCCGGGCTGGGCGGCGCCTGCCGCTGGGCCTGGGCACCCGTCGGAGCCAGTGTCAGGGCGGCGCCGGCCGCAAGAGCGGCGGTCAGACGATTCTTCACGATTATATTCCCCACGCTTCGGTTCGGAACTCGGTCTGCCACCCCGCCCATTGCGCGGCGATGAATCCTACTGGCCGTTGGTCACCGGCTCCGTCGCCCGTGGCCGCGCGGGCGGCGCTGCAACCGCCGGTGGCCGTTGCGCGCGAGGCCGCCGCCTGGCCGCAGGCGCCGACGGCGCCGACTGCGAGCCCGGCGGCGGCGTTGCCGCGGCCGGTCCCTTGAGCAGATCGGACGGGAGCAAGCTGACAGTCGTGACCTTGCCCGTAGGCCCGACCTGCGGGACGGTGGTCGTCCCGACGGTGACCTTCAACGCTTCGGGCTTTCCGGCCTTCAGCATCGGCGCGGTCACGGTCGCGGGCACGGTGTAGGTCTGCCCCGGCTGGAGCTCACCCTGGAACAGGGCCTTGCCCTGGTCGGTGACCTGAATCCACGCCGGGCCGTTCGCGGTCAGAACCACCTGGCCCGCCGCCGGAACCGGCGCAGTCGGTGCGGGGGCCGGTTGCGCCGACGGCGCGGGCTCGTTCGACGCCGCCGCATTGATCGCCGCGTTCTGGTCCGGTTCGTCCAGCGAGCGGCGATTGAGGAAGCTCATCAGCGCGATCAGCAGCACCGCGGCGATCACCGCTCCGATCACGAGGGATTTCGGCATGGTCCGACGGGGGTCGGCCGGCTCAAACACGTCGGCGGAGGAGGTGGCAAAGCGCTGGCCGCCCATCTCCTCGCGCAACTGGTCGCCGATCTCGGCCCGGTCGAGGCCGACGATCGCGGCATAGTTCTTGGCAAAGCCGATCGTGTAGGTCGGGGCTGGAAGGCTGTCCCACTCCGCCGCCTCGATGCTCACCAGATGGCGCTGCGGAATTCGGGTCTGCGCTGCCACGTCTTCGAGGCTGAGCTTGTGCTCCTCGCGCGCCGCGCGGAGCCGCTCGCCGACCGTCGGCGGCACCTCCGGCACGGGCTCGGCGTTCACCGCCTCGATCTCGGGTTCGCGCTTGGCCATGCGCCTTGTTTGAGGGCTGCGGCCAGCGTGTCAACCGCAACCTAGCCCACGACTACGTTATGTCGCCGCGCCCAGTCGCCGAGCGCCTTGCGCATGTCTTTCGGCGGTTTCGTCAGAAGCTGCTCCATCCGGCCGCGGATCGCCGCGGCGTCGAGCGAGCGGACCATCGCCTTCACCGGTCCGACGGCCGCGGGCGTGATCGAGAAATTCTCCGCGCCAAGCCCGATCAGCGCCATGGCCTCGAGCGGGCGGCCCGCCATTTCGCCGCAGATGCGGACCGGAACTCCGACACTGCGCGCCTGGTCGAGGACGCGCTTCAGGAAGCGCAGGATCGCCGGGCTGAGCCAATCGTAACGCTGTGCGAGGCGCGGGTCGGAACGGTCGGCGGCGAACAGGAACTGGGTTAGGTCATTGGTGCCGACCGAGACGAAATCGACCCGGGGCAGCAGCTGGTCGAGCATCTCAGCGAGGCTCGGCACCTCGAGCATCGCGCCGAACAGGATGCGCGACGGCAGCTTGCGGTGCGCGCCCCGCGCCCATTCGACCTGCTCCTCGAACAGCGCCCTCGCCTCCTCATACTCCCACGGCTCGGAAATCATCGGGAACATCACGCGCAGGACCTTTCCCGCCGACGCGTCGATCAGGGCGCGGGCCTGGGCCTTCATCAGCGTCGAGCGGTCGAGCGACAGGCGCAGCGCGCGCCAGCCCATCGCGGGATTCTCGGCCTGCTCCTCGGCGTCGTCGGTAAGGTAGGGCAAGGCCTTGTCGCCGCCGATGTCGACAGTGCGGAAGACGACCGGACGGTCGCCCGCGGCCTCGAGCACCTTGGTGTAAAGGCGCGTCTGGCGGTCGCGGCCGGGGAGGGTCGCGGAGACGAGGAACTGGAACTCGGTGCGGAACAGGCCGATGCCGTCCGCGCCCGTCATCGGGAGCGAGGCGGCGTCCTCGGCAAGCCCGGCATTGACCATGACGCTGACCTGCACCCCGTCGACGGTCTCGGCCGGGAGGTTCTTGACCGCGGCGAACTCGGCGCGACGCTTCTGGCTGAGCGTCATGCGATGCTCGAAGCCGGCGAGCAACTGGCGGTTGGGCCGGATGATGACGCTGCCGTTGTCGCCGTCGACGAGGATCGCCTCGCCTTCCTCGACGCTGTGGCGAATGTCGTGGAGCCGGCCGATCACGGGAACGCCGATGGCGCGGGCGACGATCGTCATGTGCGACGTCAGCGAGCCTTCCTCGAGCAGCACGGCCTTGAGTCGGTGGCGGTCATATTCGAGCAGCTCGGCCGGGCCCTTGTTGCGCGCGATCAGCACGGCGTCGTGAGTCAGGCCGGTTTGCGCGGCGGTGCCAAGCCGCCCGGAAACGATCCGCAACAGACGGTTCGAGAGGTC
>JAWVFY010000064.1:0-3332 GCA_033855575.1 Solirubrobacteraceae bacterium | reverse complement strand
CGGCTGCTGCTCGACGTGGTCCGCGCGGTCAGGGCCGGCGTCTCCCCCTCGTTCGCCGTCGCGGTCAAGCTCAACTCGGCCGACTTCCAGCGCGGCGGATTCGACGCCGACGATGCGGCCAAGGTGATCGCGATGCTCGAGCCGCTTGGAGTCGACCTCGTTGAGCTGTCCGGCGGCAGCTACGAGAGCCCGGCGATGGCGGGCCGACCGACGGACGGCCGCACCGCCGCGCGCGAGGCGTACTTCCTCGAGCTCGCGACCGAGCTGGCCAGGACCAGCCCGTTGCCGCTGATGCTGACCGGCGGCATCACCCGCCGCGAAACGGCCGAGGCGGTGCTCGCGAGCGGTGTCGCGCTCGTTGGCATGGCGACGGCGATCGCGGTCACACCGGAGCTCCCGAGCCGATGGCGCGCGGGGCTGGAGGCGACCGAGCAGCTCCGGCCGGTCACGTGGTCGGACGAGACGCTCGCGTCGGCGGCGAGCATGGCGCTCGTCCGCCACCAGATGCGCCGGGTCACGCGCGGCAAGCACCCCACCGGCACGACCCACCCGATCCACGCGCTCGTCTGCGACCAGCGCGCGCAACGACGCGCACTCAGGCGCTACCGGGCCTGGCTGGAGCCCGCTCGCTCCACCGGTACCTTCACGCGCAGCTGATCAGGACCCCGCCGACCACGCCGGGGCCACCTGGACTGCGGGTACGCGTGCGGGGCTGCGGTGCAAGAGCAGGCCGCAGAGCACGGCGCCGGCGGCGAAGATGGCGGCCGCCCACCAGAAGGCGGTGGTGTAGCCGTGTACGGCGGCCTGCGCCGCGATCGCGGGCGAGGCCGCCTTGCCGGCGACGAAGCTGGTGGTCGCGGTGGTGGCGATGGTGTTGAGCAAGGCGGTGCCGAGTGAGCCACCGACCTGCTGGGCGGTGTTGACCGTGGCGGAGGCCACCCCGGCGTCGCCTGGATCGACTCCAAGCGTGGCGGTGTTCATCGCCGGTGCGGAGATGAGACCGAGGCCCACCCCCAGTGGGATGAGTGCCGGCAGGATGTGGGCGGCATAGGTGCTGTGCACACCGAGCTGGGCGAGCACGACCATGCCGGCCGCGGCGAGCAGCATCCCCGGTAGGACAAGCAGGCGGGGGCCGACACGCGGCAGCAGCACCGTGCTCGCGATCGTCGATGTCGCGACGATGGCACCGATCATCGGGAGGTACGCAAGGCCGGATCTCACCGGGCTGTAGCCGAGCGTCTGCTGGAGGTAGTAGGTGAGGAACAGAAAGACGCCGAACATGCCGGCCACCGAGATCAGCATGGCCAGGTAGGAGCCGCCGCGGTTGCGGTCCAGGATGATCCGCAGCGGCAGCAGCGGGTGGGCTGCGCGCTGCTGGACGGCGACGAACACGGCGAGCAGCGCGACGCCCGCGGCCAGGAAGCCCAGCGTGCTCGAGGCGCTCCATCCGTTCTTGGTGGCCTCGGAGAGGCCGTAGACGACCGAGAACAGGCCGGCCGACGCGGTCAGCGTGCCCGGGATGTCGAGCCGCGGCTTGGCGGAGCGCGCATGCTTCCCCAGCAGCAGCAACGCGCCGGTTCCGGCGATTGCGGCGAAGATGAGGTTGACGTACAGGCACCAGCGCCAGGAGAGGTACTCGGTCAGAACGCCCCCCAGCAACAGGCCGATGGCGGCACCGGTGCCGGCGACGGCGCCGAAGACCCCGAACGCCTTGGCGCGCTCCCGCGGCTCGGTGAAGGTCGTCGTCAGCAGCGACAGCGCGGCCGGGGCAAGCAGTGCGGCGAAGATGCCCTGGACGGCGCGCGCGGCGAGCAGTGGGCCGAAGCTCTGGGCGGTCCCACCGACGGCAGACGCGACGGCGAACCCGGCCAAGCCGGTGATCAGGGTGCGCTTGCGGCCGAAGAGGTCCGCCAGGCGCCCGCCGAGCAGCAGCAGGCTGCCGAAGCCCAGCGTGTAGGCGGTCAGCACCCACTGGCGGCTGCCGTCGGAGAAGTGCAGCGCCCGCTGCGCCGATGGCAGGGCGATGTTCACGACCGTGGCGTCGAGGACGACCATCAGCTGGGCGACGCTGAGGACGGCGAGGATCAGCCAGCGCCGGTCGTGTTCGGAGGTGGGCGACTTGGTCATTGCTTCTCTCCTATCTGACGTTGGTCTCAGACGGCCAAGGGTGGGGCGGCGTCGAAGAGCGCCGCGAGGCGGTCGGTGCCCATGTGGCGGCCCTTGAGGTCGGCGATCGTGGCGGCGTCGGCGACGCCGTCGCCGAGGAGGCCGGCTCCGCCCTCGGGCCCGAGCGGGATCGCGATGATCGGTGGGAACCTCTCGTAGCTGGCGAGCTCCCCTGTGCCGGTGATGAGCGTGCGGACGTTGGTCGCGACGACGCCGGCCTGGGCATTGGCGATGCCCGCCATGTCGCGGTCGGCGTCGGAGACGTCGCCGAGGGCGAAGACCTGGGTCTCGCCGACGACGCGCAGGTGCTCGTCGACGCGGACGTAGCCGCGCTCGTCGCGGTGGTCCTCCAGCGCGCCGCCCTGGAGGTACTCGCTCTGGGGCCGCACACCGAAGGCGCGAAACCAGATGTCGGCCACGAGCTCGCGACCGTCCGCGGTGCCGATGGCGATCGGGGCGAGCGTTGCGGGCGGCGCGCTGGGCAGCTCGGCGAGCGCCGCGCCCAGCCGCAGCTCGACGCCGAGCGCGTCGAGCTGGCGGCGCAGCTCGTCGCGCAGGGCCTGGTCGTAGGGACCGACGAGGATGTCGTCGGAGATGTCGGCGACCGTGACGTGCTTGTCGGGGAAGAACGCCTTGATCTCGCCGGCGAGCTCGAGGCCCGACGGGCCGGCACCGACGACCAGAGCGCGGTCGGCGGCGAGCAGCGCCTCGTGAGCGGCGCGGTGCCGCGCTCGGGCGGAGGCGATGTCGGGCTCATCGGTCTTCGCCGGGAACGGATAGGCCGACCCGGTGGCGAGCACGAGGTAGTCGGGCTCGAGGACCTCACCAGACGCCAGCGTGACGCGGTGCCCGTCGACCGCGACGGCGCGATCGCGGAGGAAGCGGCCGCGGGCGAGCAGGTGCTCGTAGGGAAAGAAGATCCGGTCCAGCCACTCCGGGTCGACCAATGCACGCCAGGCGGCGATGTTGTGGACGAACGCCTCGGTGGGGTCGACGAGCGTGACGTCGGCGACGTCGTCGAGCGCCTTGGCTGCGTTGGTGCCGCCGTAGCCGCCGCCGACGACGACGACGGAGGGGCTTGCAGTGGGGGTGTCGGCCATGGGGACCTCTCTCGTGCTTGTAGCTCAGTAGTCACAGCGTGTAACACAGTCGCTAGCTAATTCGTA
>JAWVFY010000063.1:0-5028 GCA_033855575.1 Solirubrobacteraceae bacterium | reverse complement strand
GGCCTGGACTTCTCGTTCAGCGGGCTGAAGACCGCGCTGCTCTACAAGCTGCGCGAGTTCGAGCCCGGCGCGGCGCCGCTGGCCGATCTCGCCGCCGCGTTCCAGCACGCGATCGTCGAGGCGCTGGCGCTGCGCGTGGAGCGGGCGATCGAGCAGACCGGCCTGCGGCGTGTGGCGCTGGGCGGTGGCGTGGCGGCCAACGGGCCGCTGCGGGCGCGGATCGAGGCGCTGGGAGACGTCGAGGTCCACGTCCCACCGCGCGAGCTGTGCACCGACAACGCGGCGATGATCGCCTCGGCGGCCCGCTTCACCGCGCCGCTCGCCCACCCCGACTACCTCGCCCTCGACGCGTACCCGTCCGGCGAGCGGCCGCTGTGAGCCTGGTTCTCTACGGCCGGCCGGGGTGTCATCTCTGCGACGAGGCCCGGACGGTCCTGCAGCGCATCGGCCATCCGTTCGAGGAGATCGACATCGAGGCCGACGACGCGCTGCTCAAGCGCTACCTCGAGCGGATCCCGGTGGTGGCGCTCGACGGCGAGGAGCTCTACGACTTCTTCATCGACGAACCGGATCTGCGCGCGCGAGTAGGATCGATCGTCGAATGAGCATCGGCGAGGCGCCCCCCTCTGACCGGCTGTCGCTCGGCGTAGCCGCGCGCCTGGCCCGCTACCTGCAGGTCCTGACCCAGGCCAAGAAGGAGGGCAAGGAGACGGTCTCCTCGCAGGAGCTCTCGGAGTGGACGCACGTCAACTCCACCCAGATCCGCCGCGACCTCTCGGGCTTCGGGAAGTTCGGCAAACGGGGCGTCGGCTACAACGTCGACTCGCTGGTCTCGCAGATCCGCAAGATCCTGCGCACGGCCGGCCAGCACAACATCGCGCTGTTCGGTGCCGGCCACCTGGGCAAGGCGATCGCGTCGTCGGACATCTTCGCCGACCACGGCTTCCGGGTCGTGGCGATCTTCGACGCCGACCCGCGCAAGGTCGGCTCGAAGGTCGGCAACCAGGCGGTGCGCCACGTCGACGACCTGCGCCAGGTGGTCGAGGACGAGGACATCGTCGTCGCCGTCCTGGCCGTGCCCACCGGCGCGGGCCAGGCGCTGGCCGATCAGCTCGTCGAGGCGGGGGTGAAGATCATCTTCAACTACTCGGAGTCGCTGCTGCAGGTGCCGCCCGAGGTCACGGTCCACACCTCCAGCCCGGCTGTCGATCTGCTGTACGCGCTGTACTTCTACCTCACGTGATCGATCTCGCAGTCGCCGAAGAGGTCTTCGCGGCCTCCACGGACGGGACGGTGGGCGTGGAGGAGGAGTTCGCGATCCTCGAACCCGGGACGCTCGACCTCGCGCCGCGCTTCGAGGAGCTGCGCGACAGCGCCGAGCCCGAGCTGGCCGAGCACATCACCGGCGAGCTGATCAAGTCGGAGATCGAGATCATCTCTGGGCGCGGTGACGACCTCGCCGCGGCGCTGGCCCAGCAGGCCGAGGCCCGGCGCCGGCTGTTCGCCCACGCGGCGGCGCGGGGCGCGCTGCTCGGGGCCACCGGGACCCACCCGTGGGCCGACTATCGCCGGCAGCCGAACATCGACACCGACCACTACCGCCGCGTCGTCGAGGGCCTGGGCTACGTGGCGCGGCGCAACAACACCTTCTCGCTGCACGTCCACGTCGGGGTCCAGGGCATCGATCGGGCGGTACGGACCTGCGACCGCCTGCGCCCGCTGCTGCCGCTGTTGCTGGCGGCCAGCGCCAGCTCGCCGTTCCTCGAGGGCCAGGACACGCTCCTGCACTCGGCGCGCAGCGAGATCTTCACCCGCACCTTCCCGCGGTGCGGCGTGCCCGACGCGTTCGGCTCCTGGGACGCCTACCGCGACTACGTGGAGCTGCTGGTGGCGACGGGGTCGATCGTCGAGTACACGCAGGTCTGGTGGTCGATCCGCCCGCACTTCGCCTTCGGGACGGTGGAGGTGCGGATCTGCGACGTCCAGGCCACCGACGCCGAGTCCGACGCGCTGTCGGCGCTGATCGTCGGGTTGGTCCTGCGGGCGGCCGCCGACGTCGCCGAGGGCGTGCCGTTCGCGGACACGCCGGGCCGGCTGATCGAGGAGAACCTGTGGCGGGCCATCCGTCACGGCATGGACGGCCGGCTGATCGACTTCGCCACGCGCGAGGAGGTGCCCGCACGCGCGGCGCTCGAGCAGGCGGCGGCGTGGGCCGGCGTCGATCTCGCCCTGCCCGAGCGCAACGCGGCCCAGCGCCAGCGCGCCGCGCTGAGCGCGGGCGCGTCGCTGCGTGATGTCTACGATGCCCTCGTACAGGAGACCCAGAGGACCTATGGACGAGCAGCAGCCACCGCCTGACGACCTCTCCGAGGAGGAGCTCCGCGCTGCCTACGAGGAGCAGCTGAGGCGCCTGCGCGTCGAGGACGTGATCGTCCAGACGATCGTGTCGCTGCTGAACCTGGGCGGCCGCAAGGCCGGGCTGGCCGCCGGCACCGAGGCCGAGAAGGACATGGAGCAGGTTCGCCAGGCCGTCGAGGCGACGCGGGCGCTCCTGCCGCTCGTCGAGGAGGCGCTCGGGCCAGACGCCAAGCAGCTGCGCGACGTGCTGTCCCAGCTGCAGATGGCCTATGCCCGCGAGGCGCCTGCGGGTGCCCCTGCGGCGACGGACCCCGCGCAGCCTCCCGACCCCGACGCTCCGGGCCCCGCGCAGTCGTCCGGGCGGCTCTGGATCCCCGGCCAGTAACTCTCGCGGCTTTCCGGCATATGGACGGCTAGACTCCCCGCCCTGCCTGGGCGGGTTCTCCGATCCGCCCCTTCCTCGACTTCCCTGCAAAGGACTCCCTCTTGAGTGACTTCCTGACCAACCACGGGGTCGTGATCGCGCTCGTGTGCGCCACCCTTGCGGTGGCCTACGGTCTGTTTACGACGCGCTCGCTGCTCTCGCTCTCTCCCGGCAACGCCGAGATGCAGCGCATCTCCGGCGCCGTGCAGGAGGGCGCGAAGGCCTACCTCAACCGCCAGTACGCGATCATCGCCATCGTCGGCGTGGTCCTGGCGGTCGCACTGATCTTCGTGCGCGACGGCTACGTCGCCCTCGGCTTCGTCATCGGCGGCCTGCTGTCGGGCGCCACGGGCTTCATCGGCATGAACGTCTCGGTCCGCGCCAACGCCCGCGTGGCCGAGGCGGCCCGTGGCGGCGTCTCGCCCGCGCTGAAGGCGGCCTTCCGCGGGGGGGCCATCACCGGCCTGCTGGTGGTCGGGCTCGGCCTCCTCGGCGTCGCCGGCTACTACGGCCTCCTCACGACGGCCTTCGACCGCACGCAGGAGCAGGCGGTCGACGCACTCATCGGCCTGGGCTTCGGCGGCTCGCTGATCTCGGTCTTCGCCCGGCTGGGCGGCGGCATCTTCACCAAGGCGGCCGACGTCGGCGCCGACCTCGTCGGCAAGGTCGAGGCCGGCATCCCGGAGGACGACCCGCGCAACCCGGCGACGATCGCCGACAACGTCGGCGACAACGTCGGCGACTGCGCCGGCATGGCGGCCGACCTGTTCGAGACCTACGCGGTCACGCTGGTCGCCGTCATGTTCATCGGCGTCCTGCGCTTCGGCGGCCACCAGACCGAGGCGGCGCTGTACCCGCTGGTCCTCGGCGGCGTCGCGATCATCGCCTCGATCATCGGCACGTTCTTCGTCCGCACCAGCACCGACAACGTCGAGGCCGCCCTCTACAAGGGCCTCGTGGCCTCGGGCGTCATCGCCGCGGCGATCTTCTACCCCGTCACGAAGTGGCTGGCCAACGACCTCGGCAACGGGACGACGGCGGTCAAGCTGTGGCTCTGCGCGCTGGTCGGCCTGGGCGTCACCGCGTGCCTGTTCGTCATCACCGACTACTACACGTCGACGCGCTTCTCCCCGGTCAAGAAGACCGCGGCAGCGTCGCAGACGGGCCACGCGACCAACATCATCCAGGGCTTCTCGTCGGGCCTGCAGGCCACCGCGCTCCCGGCCATCGTGCTCGTGCTGGGCATCTTCGGAGCCTGGAAGCTCACCGGAGGCGGGACCCAGGGCATCTACGGCATCGGCGTCGCGGTCGTCGGCCAGCTCTCGCTGACCGGCCTGATCGTGGCGCTCGACGCGTTCGGGCCGATCACCGACAACGCCGGCGGGATCGCCGAGATGGCCGACCTCCCCGAGGAGGTCCGCACGATCACCGACAGGCTCGACGCCGTCGGCAACACGACCAAGGCCGTGACCAAGGGCTACGCGATCGGCTCGGCCGTTCTCGCGGCGGTGGTGCTGTTCTCCGCGTTCGTCATCGAGCTCGGTCGCCACGGCGTGACCGGCGAGGGCCTGCGCTTCGACCTGCTCAACCCGCCGGTCCTCATGGGCCTGCTGCTGGGCGGCATGATGGTCTGCCTGTTCGCCGCGTTGTCGATGGAGTCCGTCGGCCGGGCCGGCGGCGCCGTCGTCGAGGAGGTCCGGCGCCAGTTCCGCGAGAAGCCGGGGATCATGGAGGGCACCGAGAGGCCCGACTACGCGGCCTGCGTGAGCCTCGTGACCAAGGCGGCGCAGCGCGAGATGATCCTCCCGTCGCTGCTGCCGATCGTCCTGACCGTCGTGGTCGGCCTGATCGACAAGCAGGCGCTGGGCGGCATGCTCATGGGCGTCATCGTCGTCGGCTTCTTCTTCGCCGTCATGATGACCGCCGGCGGCGGCGCCTGGGACAACGCCAAGAAGCTGATCGAGGACGGTGCGTTCGGCGGCAAGGGCTCGGAGGCCCACGCCGCATCGGTCACCGGCGACACGGTCGGCGACCCGTTCAAGGACACGTCGGGCCCCGCGATCAACCCCATGATCAAGGTGGCGAACATCGTCGCCATCCTGATCATCCCGATCATCACCTGACGGCAACGTCTGGCGGCGCCCCGATGCGCCTCGCGGCGTCGCTACGGGGAGGGCCGTGCTAGCGCACTGTCCCTCCCCGTGCTCCTGGCCAGGCGCACCGGGGCATCCGCCAGCCGTCCGACA
>JAWVFY010000062.1:0-2550 GCA_033855575.1 Solirubrobacteraceae bacterium | reverse complement strand
ATGCCGAGGCCGCCATCAGGAAGGAACTGCCATGCACAACGCGGTTGTGATGACCGGGTACGGACCGCCTGAGGTACTGAAGTGGGCCGGGGTCCCGCTGCCCGAACCGGGTGAGGGACAGATCAGGATCAAGGTCAAGGCCGCCGGCATCAGCCCGACCGATCTCGCCCTGCGCGCCGGCTATCTCAAGGCCATCCCGCTGCCCCCTAACGCCGTGCTCGGCTTCGAGGCAGCAGGCACCGTCGACGCGGTCGGGCCCGGTGTCACCGGCACGTCCACCGGCGACGACGTCACGGCCCTGCTGTTCAGCCTCGGCGGCTACGCCGAGTACGCGGTGGCGTCGATCTGGACCCGCAAGCCAGCGACCGTGTCGTGGATCGATGCCGCCGCGCTGCCCAGCTCGGCCGAGGCGGCCGTCGGTGTCCTGCGGCAGCTGAACGTTAAAAGCGGTGAGACGCTGCTGCTGTTCGGCGGCGGCGGATCCGTCGGCGTCATCGCGACGCAGCTCGCGATCGCCCGCGGGGTCAGGGTGATCAGCGCGGTCGGCGGGCACGACGAAACGCTCGCCGGCGAGCTGGGAGCGACGCCGGTGCGGTACGGCGCGGGCGTGGCCGGCCGGGTCCGCGCGCTGGGCGCGGTGGACGCCGTGTTCGACGCGGCCGGCAAGGGTGTCCTGGCCGACGCGATCGCCCTGGCTGGCGGGCCCAAGCGGGTCATCACCTTGTCGGACCCGGCCGCGGCTGACTTCGGCGTCACGCTGTCTGAGCCCACGCCCGACCGTGCCCCCGGCGCCCTGGATGAGACGATCGCCCTGCTGGCCGACGGCCGGCTCCGCCTGCGCGCGCACCAATCCATGCCCATGCAGCAGGCCGCCGAGGCCCACCGGCAGCTGGAAAGCGGCAACGTCCACGAGCGCGTCATCCTCACCCTCAACTAGCGCCGCCGTCCGCAGCGGCTGTCAAGCCAGCCGCTCGGGACCTGCCGCCGGGACCCACACGGAGGTTCGTCCAGTGACACCAGGTACGGGCGCTCAGCCGGGCGAGGTGAGCCCGGTTGACGGCTCCGGCCCGCGCGAACTGCTCCGTTACCGCTCCGCGCAAGACCGGTGGGAGGTCGCGGCGATGATCTTGGGGTCGTGGCAGCAGCTCGGGCGACCCCTCGCCGGGTACAACCTCCTACAGGGCGCGACCTGACGTCCCGGCTCAACCATCCGTTCGTATGCGCACTTGATCGTCAAGTGACGCTTTGACCTTCAACGCAAGGAGATTCACCGACATGAAGGTGGCACTCACCGGCGCGACCGGCTTCATCGGATCGCACGTACTCAGCGAACTACTCAAGCACGGCCACGACGTCACGGCCCTCGTCCGCGACGACGCCCAGGCCGAGGCCGTCTCGGCCCGCGGCGCTACCCCAGCCGTCGTCGACCTCTACGACACGCCAGCGGTGGTGCGCCTGCTGACCAACACTGACGGCGCCATCCACAACGCCAGCCCCGGCGACGCGACCAGCGCCGACTTCGACTCGGCCGTCGTCGACGCCGCCGTCGACGCATTCACCGGAACGGGCAAGCCCTACCTGCACATCAGCGGCGCCTGGGTCTATGGGAACAACTCCTTCATCACCGAGGACTCTTCCTTCAACGCACCCCCCTTGGTGGCGTGGAGAGAACAGATCGAACGCCGGCTGCTCGATGCCGAGGACGTGCGCAGCGTCGTTGTCGTCTCCGGCGTCGCCTATGGCGACGGTGGCGGCGGGGTCCCCGGGGTACTACTCGGTTCGCCCCGCGACGACGCCGGCAACCTGATCATGCTCGGCACCGGGCGGCAGCACTGGGCCACCGTCCACGTCGCCGACCTCGCCGACTTCTTCCGCCGCGCCCTGGAAAGCCCCCGGGCGCGCGGCTACTACGTCGTCGGCAACGGGATCAACTCGACGGTCGCCGAGCTGACCGAAGCCGCCGCTGTCGCGGTCGGCGCACCGCGAGCCGTCCCCGGCTCGGACGAGGAGGCCCGAGCCCGCCTCGGCGACTACTTCGCCGGGGTCCTCCTGCTCGACCAGGGCACGGTCGCCGCCAAAGCCCGAACGGATCTGGACTGGCACCCGTCTCACCCAGCGCTCGTCGAGGAGTTCCGCCACGGCAGCTACGGCACCTGACGACCAAACGAACTGACCCGGCCGCTGACGGAGGTCGTGGCGTACAGCCAGACCCAAGGCCGCGATGATCTTCAGACTTCAGTGGTGTTGATGGCTGCAGAGACGCGGCATAGGTCGCGGTCCTCGAGCCGATACCTGTCTCCTCTCATTGATCAACAGACCGAAGTGGCCGTCAGGGCGGCCACAAACGGCTGTTGATCACGTGCCGAACGCGCTCACGTGACCACACCGACGGCTATATCGTGATGGCTACCCCGGCGGCATCGCGACGAGCGAATCGAAGGCTTCCTCACTGAGTCATCGCCCCATCTGGTTCAGCGGATCGGCGTTGCCCGTCGAGCGGCTCGATCACGCGAGCGCCGCGAACAAGGTCGGGTCCATGCCCGCTGCGGT
>JAWVFY010000061.1:0-2916 GCA_033855575.1 Solirubrobacteraceae bacterium | reverse complement strand
GTGATGTAGGGCATGATGCCCAGCGCGAACACGGCGATCCGGCTCAGCCCGCCCCCGCTGAACAGGTTCAGGAAGCCGAGGATGTTCGACCCGCCGAACTGGTGCTGGATGTCGTTGACCGCCTGGGTGTTGACCCCCGGCACCGGAAGGTGCGATCCGAGCCGGTAGAGGGCGAGCAGCAGCGCGGTGAACGCCAGCTTCTTGCGGATCTCCGGGACGGTGAACGCGCTGAGGATCGTCGACAGCATCGGGCCCGCCAAGGCTAGTGCATGCCCGGTCTCGGCTCTGTGCCGAAACACGCGCGGCGAACGGATGCCCGCCCGTGCGCACCGATCATCGGAGCCATGGCTGACGAAGTCGCTCTCCAGCGACAACAACGTCAGGCGCGGCTCGCACGACGGGCGGCCAGGCAGTGGGGAAACGTGACGCGGGCGCAGATCCTCGCCGCCGGGTTCACCGCCGGAGAGCTCCGCGGAATGGCCGCCCGAAGCGTGCTGCTGCCCCGGCACAGAGGGGTCTACGCGCTGGGCCACGTCTCGCCCGCCCCCGAGTCGCGATGGGCCGCCGGCCTGCTCGCGGGCGGACCGCAGGCAGCGCTCATCGGGACCACGGCGATGGCGCTGCATGGCCTGATGGATCCGCCGGCCGCGGTCGAGATCGCCGTCCCCATCCAGCGTCGCGGCGATGACGGGTTGCGTGTGCGCCAGCGCCGGATCCCCGCGGGCGACGTCATCACGGTGCGCGGGTTGCGGGTCACGACGATCTGCCGCACGCTGCTCGATCTCGCCGCGACGGGGCAGCGGGTGCGGCGGCTGACCCACGAGGCGCTGGCCTCCCGCCGGGTCGACATCGAGCTGCTGCGGCGCTACGCGGCCGACCATGCCTCCGACCACGGAGGGCCGCGGCTGCTCGCCGCGTTGGCCGCGCCCCACACGCGCTCGCGCGAAGAGGCGCGCCTGCTGGCCTTCCTGCGGCGTCGCGGCCTTCCGATCCCCGAGATGAACGCGCCCGTCGGGAGGGTGTCGGTCGACGCGCTGTTCGCGGAGCTGGGCCTGGCGGTGGAACTCGACTTCGATCAGACGCACGGCAGCTCGTACGCCGTCAACCGCGACGCGTGGCGTGACCGCTACGTGCGCGCACGCGGGCTCGAGCCCGTTCGCATCGGCCCCGACGACCTCGAGCTCCTCGCCTCCGAGCTCGAGCGCCGGCGCGCCAGGACCTGACGAAACTGCGGGTGGAAAGCCACAACGTCAGGGCTTGGCGCGTTCGCGCGCCCCGGCGGCTCGCGCCCGCGGTGGCGTCAGGCGTCGAGCGTCTCCGCGGTGCCGCCGGCGGCCTCGATGGCCTCCTTGGCGGCGGCGGAGAAGCCGTGCGCGCGCACGGTGAGCTTCTTGGTCAGCTCGCCCTTGGCGAGGACCTTGATGTCGATGCCCTTGCGCTTGGCCAGGCCCTTGCCCACAAGCGTCTCGGGCGTGACCTCGTCGCCGGCCTCGAAGCGAGCCTCGAGGTCGCCGAGGTTGACCGGCTGCGTGTGGGTGCGGAAGGGCTCGAACGGCATCGACTTCTTCATGTGCGGGCCGCGCAGCTTGCGCATCCGCATATGGATCGGCATCTGGCCGCCCTCGAAGTTCGCTCGCGACTTCGAGCCCGAGCGCGAACCCGCGCCCTTCTGGCCTCGACCGGAGGTCTTGCCGGTGCCCGAGCCGTGTCCGCGGCCGATGCGCTTGCGATCCTTGCGCGAACCGGGCGCCGGCTTGAGGGTGTGCAGCCCGATGGTCTCCTCGGGCTCGGCGTCCTTCTTCTTGACGGGCGGCATGGCCTAGGCCTCCTCGACCTTGATGAGGTGGCGAACGCGGTGGAGCATGCCGCGGGTCTGGGCGTTGTCCTTGACGTCGACCGTGTGGCCGATCCGGCGCAGGCCGAGCGAGCGCAGCGTCTCGCGCTGCGCGTGATTCGAGCCGTTCTTGGACTTGGTCTGCGTCACCTTCACGACGACGGGGCCTCCTCCTCAGCCGGGCCCGCAGCGTCGGCCTCGACCGAAGCGTCCTCCGCGAGCGCCTCCTCGGGGGCCGGCGCGTCCTCCGACTCCGCCGGCGCCTCCGCCGAGATCGTCTCGACCGGCGCCTCGACCTTGTCGGTCAGTCCGAGCACGGCGTTGACGCTCAGACCGCGCAGCTCGGCGACCTCCTCGGGCCGGCGCAGCGACTGCAGCCCCGCGACCGTGGCCTTGACCAGGTTGATCGGGTTCTGCGAGCCGAGCGACTTCGAGAGGATGTCGTGGATCCCGGCGAGCTCGAGCACCGCGCGCACACCGCCGCCGGCGATGACGCCGGTACCGGGCGAGGCGGGCTTGAGCATGACGCGACCGGAACCGAAGACGCCCAGCGTCTGATGGGTAATCGTCGCGCCGTGCTTGGGCACGCGAAAGAGGTTCTTCTTGGCCGCCTCGACGCCCTTCTGGATGGCCAGCGGGACCTCGTTGGCCTTGCCGTAGCCGACGCCGACGACGTCGCGCTCGTCGCCCACGACGACGAGGGCGGTGAACGAGAAGCGCCGGCCGCCCTTGACGACCTTGGCCACGCGGTTGATCTCGACGACGCGCTCCTGCAGGTCGATGCCTGCGGAGCTGACGGTGCGATCGATGGTCTGAATCGGCATGAGGTGTCCTGAGGTTAGAAGGCGAGCCCGCCCTCGCGGGCAGCCTCGGCGAGGGCCTTGACGCGGCCTTGGAACTGGTAGCCGCCGCGGTCGAAGACGGCCCGCTCGACGCCGGCGCTCTTGGCGCGCTCGGCGAGGGCGGTGCCGACCTGCGTGGCCTGCTCCATCTTGCTGTCGGCCTTGAACTCCGTCCACTGGACGGCGGCCAGCGTGCGGCCGTTGACGTCGTCGACGAGCTGCGCCGAGATGCCCCGGTTC
>JAWVFY010000060.1:0-11450 GCA_033855575.1 Solirubrobacteraceae bacterium | reverse complement strand
GGCCTCGACGGACTCGAAGGCCGACACGTGCTGGATGTGGATCCGGGCCGGGTGGGCCGGGTCCTCCCCGGCGATCGCGGCATCACGGGCGATCATCGTCGACTCCGAGATGCTCGGGATGCCAGCCACGCCGAGCGCGGCGCTGATCTCGCCCTCGTGCATCGCGCCGTGACCGCTCAGCGACGGGTCCTCCTCGTGCAGCGCGATGACGCCGCCGGCCAGCCGCTGGTACTGCAGCGCCTTGCGCAGCATGCCCGCCGAGACAACGGGACGGCCGTCGTCGGTGAAGGCGACGGCGCCCTCGACGCGCAGCTCGGCCATCTCGGTGAGCTCCTGGCCAGCCAGGCCGCGGGTGATGGCGGCGGTGAAGCCGACCGGGATCCGGGCCTCGCGCGCCGCGGCGTCGCGCAGCGAGCGCAGCAGCGGCGCGGAGTCGATGACCGGGTCGGTGTTGGGCATGGCCAGGATGGCCACGAAGCCGCCGGCGGCGGCCGCCCGCGTGCCCGTGTCGAGGTCCTCCTTGTGCTCCTGGCCAGGCGTGCGCAGGTGCACATGAGGATCGACGAACCCCGGCATCAGGTGCCGGCCGCGGCCCTCGAGGACCTCGGCGCCGTCGTCGTCGATCGCGCCGGGCTCGCCGATCTCGGCGATCACGCCGGCGCGCACCCGGACGTCGTGGCGGGCGTCGATGCCCGTCCGCGGATCGACCACGTGGACGTCGCGGATGATGAGATCGGCCGCGAGGGCCGGGCCCTGGACGAGGCTCACGCGGGCTGGGGCTCCATGTCGGGCGGCACCTGATCCCGGCCCCCTGCGCGGGTGCCCGCGAGCAGCTCGTAGAGCACCGCCATCCGCACGACGACCCCGGCCTCGACCTGCGCGGTGATGACCGCCTGAGGCGAGTCGACGACCTCGCCGGACAGCTCGACCCCGCGATTGACCGGCCCGGGATGCATCAGCACCTGGCGCGAGCCGAGCCGGCGGCCGTTGATCTGATACCAGCTGGCGTACTCGCGCATGGAGGGCACCAACGCCTCGGTCATGCGCTCCTTCTGCATCCGCAGCGCGTAGACGACGTCGGCCTCGCCCAGGTCGTCGAGCCGGTAGCGGACCTCGCAGCCCAGCGCCTCGATCCCGCGCGGGATCAGCGTCGGGGGTCCGGCCAGCGTGACCTTGGCACCCATCTTCTGGAAAGCCAGGATGTTCGAGCGCGCGACCCGCGAGTGGGTGACGTCGCCCACGATCCAGATGTTCGCCCCGTCGAGGCTGCCGACCCGGTTGGTCAGCGTGTAGACGTCGAGCAGGGCTTGCGTCGGGTGCTCGTGCTTGCCGTCGCCGGCGTTGACGATCGCCGCGCTCGTCCAGCGCGAGACCAGCTCCGCCGCGCCGGCCCACGGCGTGCGGATGACGATCGCGTCGGGCTTGTGGGCGCTGAGCGTGAGGATCGTGTCCTTCAGCGACTCGCCCTTCTCGACGCTCGAGCCGCTGGAGGCGAAGTTGACCACGTCGGCGCTCAAGCGCTTGGCCGCCAGCTCGAAGCTCGAGCGGGTCCGCGTCGAGGCCTCGTAGAAGAGGTTCACCACCATCCGGCCGCGCAGTGCCGGGACCTTCTTGATCTCCCGGTCGGAGACCTCGGCGAAGCGCTGGGCCTGTGAGACCAGCCGTTCGATGGCCTCGCGGTCGAGGTCCTCGATCGAGATCAGGTGCCTCATTGGACCACCGCCCTCCGGGCGGCGGTGCCCCCCACCGCCTCCTCCCGGGCGGCCGAGATGGCCACCTCGTCGACGCCGTCGAGCTCGTCGACGCGGACGTTGACGCGCTCGACGCGCGAGGTGGGCAGGTTCTTGCCGACGTAGTCGGGGCGGATCGGCAGCTCGCGGTGGCCGCGGTCGGCCAGCACCGCGAGCTGGACACGATCGGGTCGGCCGTAGTCGAAGAGCGCCTCGATCGCCGCCCGGACCGTGCGGCCGGTGTAAAGGACGTCGTCAACGATGACCACGGTGCGGGCGGTGACGTCGAAGTCGATGTGCGATGCGTGGACGACCGGTGCGGGTGGCCGATTCCGGGAGGCGACGTCGTCGCGGTAGAAGCTGATGTCGAGGTCGCCGAGCGGCACCTCGGCGTCGAGCAGGTCGGAGACCAGGCGGTGCAGGCGCCCGGCCAGCACGGCGCCACGACGGTGGATGCCGACGATGGCCAGCTCGTGGCCCTCTCCGTTGCCCTCGACCATCTCGTGGGCGATGCGCACCAGGGTGCGCCGCATGTCGTCCCGATCCAGGACGACCTTCTCGGCCTGCGGCCCCTCAGGGTCTGCCATCGTGTGCTTCTAGTCCTTCCTGGCCTCACGGGACCGGGTTAAAGGAGCGATTTCGGGCAGCGTAGCAGCGGAGGCGGCGAGCGCTCAGGCTCGGACGCGCCCGTCGTCCCAGCGCACGAGCTCGGGCGCGCCCTTCTCGGAAAACGGGACCTCGATCGTGTCGAAGTCCCGCGGCACGACGGTGCGCGGGAAGACCGCGCGCGCCTCGTCACGGATCTCGCCGCCCGCGTAGCGGCTGGAGAGGTGGGTCAGCGCGAGCAGGCCCACGCCGGCGGCGGCGGCGAGCTCAGCGGCCTGGCGGGCGGTGGAGTGGCCGGTCTGCGCGGCGCGATCGGCCTCCTCCTCGGCGAAGGTCGCCTCGCTGACGAGGAGGTCGGCCTGGTCGGCGGCGACGCGCAGCGCCTCGCACGGCGCGGTGTCGCCCGACAGCACGACCTTGCGACCCGGGCGGTCGGGGCCGATGACCTGCTCGGGACGCACGCCGTTGACGGTCTCGCCACGCTCGAGACGGCCGAAGTCCGGGCCGAAGGCGACGCCGAGGCCGGTGGCGAGGTCGGCGTCGAAGCGCCCGCGGCGCTGCTCCTCGACGATCGCGTAGCCGAACGACGACGGGCCGCGGTGGACGACCGGGAACGGCGCCACGTACCAGTCGCCGAAGCCGACCTGCTCGCCCGGCGCGAGCTCCTCGACGGCGAACGGGTACTTCAGCCGCCCGTACACGAAGCGCAGCGCCTCCATCAGCCGGCGCGTGCCGGGCGGCCCGAGGACGGTCAGCGGCCGGTCGCGGTCGCGCAGCTCGAAGGACTTGAGCATGCCCGGCAACCCCAGCCAGTGGTCGGCGTGGAAGTGGGTGAGGAAGACGTGGGACACATCGGGCAGGCCGACGCTGCGGATCAGCTGGCGCTGGGTGCCTTCCCCGCAGTCGAACAGCATCGCGTCTCCGCCGCGCCGCAGCAGCACGGCAGGCAGGCCGCGGCGCGCGCTGGGCACCGAGCCGGCGGTGCCCGCGAAGAAGAGCGACAGGTCCATCCAGACCGAGCGTAACGATGCCCTGCATGCTCAAGGACTTCAGGCAGTTCATCCTGCGCGGCAACCTCGTCGACCTGGCGGTCGCCGTCGTGGTCGGCGCGGCGTTCACCGCGGTGGTGACCGCGCTGGTCAGGGACATGGTCACCCCCCTGATCTCGGCCATCGGCGGCAACCAGGACTTCTCGCGCCTGGCCTTCACCATCCACGGCAGCCGCTTTGCCTACGGGAACTTCCTCAACGCGGTGATCTCGTTCCTGCTCGTCTCCACCGTGCTGTTCTTCGTGGTGGTCCGGCCGGTCAACGCGCTGCTCGAGCGCCTGCGGCCCGAGCCCAAGGTCGACGCCGCGACGCGCGAGTGCCCCGAGTGCCTCTCGGACATCCCGGCGGCGGCGCGGCGGTGCGCGTTCTGCACGGCGGAGGTGGGCACAGGGACGGCCTGAGAACCAGCGCGCCCGGAGGGATTCGAACCCCCGACCCCCGGTACCGGAAACCGGTGCTCTATCCAGCTGAGCTACGGGCGCAGGGGGCGTAGCCTAGTTGGGAAGCGGCACGAGTCCCGGGACTCACAGACGCCGCCTAATCGTCGGCCGGCGGCCGGCGCGACCGCTTCTTGGCCGACTGGTGGCGCTTGGCCTCCAGCCGGCGGGCGCGGGTGGCGGCGCCGGCGCGCGTCGGGCGGCGGGGCTTGGGGACGTGCAGGGCGGCGTCGAGGCGGCGGGCGAGCCGCTGGAGGGCGAGCTCGCGGTTGCGGGCCTGGCTGCGGGCGTCCTGGGCGACCGCGGTGACCCGGGGGCCGCAGCGCGCGCGGATGCGGGCCTTCTGCTCGTCGCTGAGGGTCTGCGAGGCCATGACGTCGAAGACCGCCTCGATGCGCGAGGCGGTGACGTTGGCGTGCTGGCCGCCGGGACCGGACGAGCGGCTGGCCCGCAGCTCGATCTCCGCCAGCGGGATGGCGACCGAGCGCGTCACGGGCAGCGGGTCCTCGATCACAGGCTGGGCAGCCGCTGGCTGAGCGACAGAACGGGCGCAAACAGATCGCCCTCGGAGGTCGCGCGGCGCAGAACGTCCGGCGTGGTGAACGTCAGAAGCGCCGCATCGCCGCGCTCGTGGCAGGCGCGAACCTCGTCCCAGCTCACCGGGGTGGAGACCATCGGCTGGGCCCGCGCGCGCGTCGAGTAGACGTTGACCGTCGTCTTGTGCTCGTCGTTCTGGCTCCAGTCGACGAGGATCTTGCCGCCGCGCAGGTCCTTGCGCTGGCGCGCGACGACGCGCTCGGGCGCCTCGCCCTCCAGCAGCTCGGCCACCGCCTTGGAGAACGGCTTGGTCTGCTCGTAGGTGACGTCCGCGTTGAGCGGAACATAGACCTGCAGGCCCTTGGAGCCCGAGGTCTTGGCGAAGCTCTGCAGGCCCAGGCCCTCGAACATCCCGTTGAGCCACAGCCCGACCTCGCAGCACTCGACGATGGTGGCGGGCTCGCCGGGGTCGAGGTCGAAGACCATCATCGTCGGCCGGTCGGGCCGCACCGCCGGCGCCAGCGACGTGTGCAGCTCGAGGTCGGCCAGGTTGGCCAGCCAGACGAGGGTCGCGGTGTCGCTGACGGTGCAGAACTCGATCGTCTTGGACTCGAGCCGCACGCGCTCCGTGGTCACCCAGTCCGGCCGGTGCTTGGGGCACTGCTTCTCGTAGAAGTGAGCGCCCTCCACGCCGTTGGGGTAGCGCTTGAGCGTGAGCATCCGGCCGGCGAGGTGCGGCAGCAGGACCGGGGCGATCGACGTGAAGTAGTCGACGAGGTCGGCCTTGGTGAAGCCGGTGTCCGGATAGAGGACCTTGTCGGGGTTCGAGACGCGGATCACTCGCCCGTCGATCTCGACCTCGACCGCCTTCTCCCGGCTCTTGGCGACCTTCGTCGCCGTGGCCATCACCGGCCCGCTCCCAGCGATCAGCCCCTTGTAGGACGGCGCGCGCAACCGCCCCTCCTTCGTCCACTCGGCGAACTCCACGCAGCAGCGCAGCGTCGGCGTGACGAACACGGCAGCCTTCGGCACGCCGCGGCCCGAGAAGGGGCTGGCGCCGGTCTCCAGCGGCCCGAGCAGCTTCGCCAGCCGGTCGAGCTCGTCCTCGGTGAACCCCGTGCCGACGCGGCCGGCGTAGGCCAGCCCGCCTTCGCCGTCCGGCAGGCCGACCAACAGCGCCCCGATGCGCTCCTGCCGCCGGCCTTCCCCCGGCATCCAGCCCCCGATCCACACGTCCTCGCGCGCGACGTTCTTGACCTTGATCCACTGGCGGCTGCGCCGGCCGGGCTCGTACGAACCGTCCAGCCGCTTGGCCACGATCCCCTCCAGGCCCTGCTCCCGGCTGGCGGCGAGCACCTCGCCGCCGCGCCCCACCACAGGATCCGGCGCCAGCCAGCGCTCCCCGTCGAGCGCCAGCCCCGCCAGCAGCGCCCGCCGCTCGCGCAGCGGCTCGCGCAGCAGCGAGTGGCCGTCGAGCCACAGCAGGTCGAAGATCACGTAGCTCACGGGCCGCGCCTTCGCCAGGCGGCGGATCTGCGCCTCCGACGTCAGGTGCATGCGGTGCTGCAGCGCGCCGAAGCTCGGGCGGCCGTCGGCGTCGAACGCCACGATCTCGCCGTCGAGGATCGCCCGGTGCGAGCTCAGCGCGCGGTTGAGCCGCGCGAGCTCCGGATAGCGTGGCGTGATGTCGTTGAGGTTGCGGCTCCAGAAGCGCAGGCGCCCCGGCTCGGAGTGCGCGATCGCCCGCACGCCGTCCCACTTGATCTCGAACGCCCAGCCGTCGTCGTCGGCCGGCAGCGCCCCGGCCGTGGCGAGCATCGGCGCGATCTGCTCGGGCATCGGCTCGGCCGCCGCGTCGGCCGGCGGGTCCATCCGGTGGATCAGCCAGTCCCTGGGGTCCTGGCCCGCCGGGAACAGGCCATAGCGGCCGCGCAGCCGCTCACCGTGGAACGTCACCTCGACCTTGCGGTCCTCCCACTTGTGCGTCTCGTAGGTCCCCCGGTCCCAGATCGTCATCGACCCCGCGCCGTAGCTGCCCTTCGGGATCTCGCCGTGGAAGTCCAGGTACTCCAGCGGGTGGTCCTCGGTGCGCACCGCCTTGCGGTTCTGCTGAGGATCCTCGGGGATTCCGTTGGGCACCGCCCACGACGCCAGCGCCCCGTCGCGCTCGAGGCGCAGGTCCCAGTGCAGCCGCGTCGCGTGGTGCTCCTGGACGACGAAGCGCGGGAGCTCGCCAGGCTCGCCGGTCTCCCCCGCGGGCTCGGGCGTCGCCTCGAAGTCCCGCTTGCCGCGGTAGGTCGCCAGCGGGTCGCTCACGACGCCGTGGCGGCCTCCACGATCCGGCGGTGCAGCTCCTCGAACGGGACGGACTTGTGGACGTGGCCGTCGGCGCCAGGCGGGACGCGCGAGTCGGGCATCCCCGTGTAGACGAGCATCCGCGCACCCGGGGCCGCGCCCCGCAGCAACGGCATGAGCTCGTCGGCGCGGTCGTTGGCGAAGAGGTCGACCAGCACGACGTCGGGCGCCGCGGCCGCCAGCTCGTCGAGCGCCTCGTCGAGCGTCGCGGCGTCACCGACCATCTCCATCCCGCCCAGCTCGTGGAGCATCTCGCGCACGAGGACACGGAACGCCGAGGAGTCGTCGCAATGAAAGACGCGGACGGGCGGCACGGCGGGATGATCCCAGACGCTCTAGCCGCGGAGATCCTTGACCGCCCGCGCCGGCGCGCCGGCCGCGAGGTGGCCCGCGGGCACCTCGCCCTCCCCCAGGACCGACCCGGCGGCGAGCGCAGCGCCGTCGCCCAGCCGCGCGCCCCGCAGGATCACGCAGTTGGCGCCCACGGCGACGCCGCGGCCGAGCACGATCGGCGCAGTGCGCAGCGGGGCCTGTAGGTAGGCGCCGCCCGAGCCGTCGATCTCGTGGTCGGAGTCGATCAGGCTGGTGCGCTCTCCGATCCCGCAGTCGTCGCCGATGCTCACGCCCGCCGTGGCGTGGACGATGACGTCGCGGCTGAGCACCACCCGATCGCCCACGGTCAGGTCGCTCTTGGTCTTCAGCTGGACGTTGTCGCGCACGTGGACGTGCTCGCCCAGCACGATGGCGCCGGCGTGCAGCTGGATCCGGCACCAGGACTGGATGATCGTCCCGCGGCCGATGACTAGGTGGTTCTCTGCGCCGGGCCGGACGTCGAGCGTCAGGTCGCGCCCCAGCCTGACGTCAGGGCCGATGCGCAGCTCGAGCGTCCCCCCGCGCGCCGACGGCCCCGACGCGTCGATCTCCAGATGCGGCAGCGAGTGGAAGCGGGCGCCGGGCCCGATTGCGACCCGCGCGCGGATCCCGTGCCGCGCCAGCCGGACCCGCAGCCCGAGCGCCCAGAGCCGGAGGCGGACGCTGCGCACCGCTGCGGCGAGGGGGCCGAGCACGCTCGGGATCGTAGGCGCAAGACCCGGCGACTCCACCCAGCACCCGTCAACGTCCATTTCTGAGCCCCAGGGGGCTCAGTTCTGGACGTTCGACCTCCGCGCGGCCGCTACCCGCCGGCGACCGCCGGCAGGATCTGGACCTCGCCGCCGTCGGCGACCGGCGTCTGCAGGCCGTCGAGGTAGCGGATGTCCTCCCCGCCGACGTAGACGTTGACGAAGCGGCGCAGCTCGCCGCCGTCGTCGCAGATGCGCTCGCGCAGCTCGGGATGCTCGGCGTAGACGCCGGCGAGCACGTCACCGACCGTCGCACCGCCGGACGGAACCGTGGCGGCCCCGCCGACCGATGCCCGCAGCTGAGTCGGGAGCTTGACCGTGACCGCCATCACGCAACGGCTCCGACCTGCGCCTCGAACGCGTCGTAGCTCGGCTCGATCTCGTAGGCCTCGAACGTGCCCCGAACGGCGTCGAGGGTCTTCAGGCCCTCGCCGGTGATGACCAGCACGACCCGCTCGTCGCGACCGATGTCGCCGCGCTGCGCGATCTTGGCCAGCGTCGCGGTCGTGACCCCGCCCGCCGTCTCGGTGAAGATGCCGGTCGTCTCGGCCAGCAGGCGGATGCCGGCGCGGATCTCGTCGTCGGTCACCGCGTCGACCGACCCACCGGTCTCGCGGGCCAGCTCGACCGCGTAGGGGCCGTCGGCCGGGTTGCCGATGGCCAGCGACTTGGCGATCGTGTCGGGCTTGACCGGCCGGCAGACGTCGTGGCCGGCCGCGAACGCGGTGGCCACCGGCGAGCAGCCCGTGGCCTGCGCGCCGTTGAAGGTCGGCCGCTCCCCGGACACCAGGCCCAGTGCGGACCATTCGGCGAAGCCCTTGGCGATCTTGGTGAACAGCGAGCCTGAGGCGATCGGCACGACGATCCGGTCGGGGGTCTCCCAGCCGAGTTGCTCGGCGATCTCATAGGCGATCGTCTTGGAGCCCTCGGCGTAGTAGGGGCGCATGTTGACGTTGACGAACGCCCAGCCCTCCTTCTCGCCGCTCAGCTCGGTGCACAGGCGGTTGACGTCGTCGTAGGTGCCGCGGACCTTGACCAGGTTGGTCCCGTAAACCCCCGTGGCCAGGACCTTCTGCTCCTCGAGGTCGGCCGGGATGAACACGTAGGACTCCAAACCCAGCGCGGCGGCCTGGGCGGCGACCGCGTTGGCCAGGTTGCCGGTCGACGCGCAGGCCAGCACGTCGAAGCCGAGCTCGCGCGCCCGGGCCGACGCGACCGAGACGACGCGGTCCTTGAACGAGTGCGTGGGATTGGCCGCGTCGTTCTTGACCCACACCTCCCCCAGGCCGAGGCGCTCGGCCAGGCGGTCGGCCTTGATCAGCGGCGTGCAACCGGCCGGCAGGCCGAAGCGCGACGAGGCGCGCAGCGACGGGCCGGGGGGCGCCTCCAGCGGCAGGAAGTCGGCGTAGCGCCAGATGTTCTGGGGCCCGGCCTGGATCTTGCGACGGGCCTCCGCGACGTCGTCGATCGCCACTTTCTCGTAGGCCACCTCGAGGGGGCCGAAGCACTGCTCGCAGACGTAGCGCGCGTCGAGGGGATAGGCCTCGCCGCACTCACGACACTTCAGGGACTCTGCAGCCATAACGAAAAAACCTCCGCCGGTTCCGTGGCAGAGGCTCGTCCTTTGCCACATCTCACAGGAATTGGCACCTTCCCGGACGCGGCGTGCGTCTCGGGGGTTGCCGGGGTTTCATCGGGCCAGTCCCTCCACCCCTCTGGATGTGTCCAGCTATGTGCCCGGAACGGTAGCACGGGATCGTGCGATCTCGCAGCCCTGCCGGGGTAGACTGCCTCGAGCAATGCCGATTGAGCTGCCCATCGACGCGGACGATCCGCTCAGTCCGGATGCCGAACCTTCCCAAGCCCCGGTTCGGTCGTGCTGCCCGCGTGCGCGGGCAGGCCGTCCTCGCGCCGCCTGAGCCCGAGGCTCCCCGCCAGGAGATCATCGAGGCCGAGGGCCTGCGCTGGATCAACATCGAGCGCCCCCGGCCCGCTGACCGCGCGTGGCTCGAGGAGCGCTTCGAGTTCCACACCCTCGACTACGAGGACGTCTTCAGCCGCAACCAGCGGCCGAAGGTCGACGAGTACGACGGTTATCTGTTCGTCGTCCTTCACTTCGCGCGGTTCGACAAGGCCGTCGGGCGTCTGAACGCCGCCGAGCTCGACATGTTCGTTGGGCCGGACTACGTGGTCACGCTGCCCAACGAGCGCCTCGACGCCGTCGAGTACCTCTTCGAGCGCTGCCGAACCCGCGAGGACGTCCGCGAGCAGCTGTTCTCCAAGGGGCCCGGCTACCTGCTCTACAAGATCGTCGACGACTGCGTCGACGCGTCGTTCCCGATGCTCAACAAGATCGGCAACAAGCTCGACCGGCTCGAGGACGACATCTTCGAGGACCGCAGCCGTGAGGTCGTCAAGGACATCTCCGACGCCAAGCAGGAGATCATCAACTTCCGCAAGGTCGTCCGGCCGCAGCGCGCCGCGCTGCGCGACCTCGAGCGCACCAAGCGCTACATCCCCGAGAACCTCGACGTCTACTTCGACGACATCAACGACGCCAGCGAGCGCATCTGGGACATGCTCGAGAACTTCAAGGAGGTGGCCGAGGCGCTCGAGGCCACCAACGAGTCCGCGCTCTCGCACCGCCTCAACGACGTCCTGCGGGTGCTCACCGCGTTCAGCGTGATCATGCTCCCGCTGACCCTCATCTCGGGCATCTGGGGAATGAACACGCACGTCCCCGGCGAGCAGTCGTTCGCCGGCTTCTGGGGCGTGATCGGGTTCATGGTCGTCGTGCTCATCGCGATGGTCACGTTCTTCCGCAAGCGCGGCTGGCTGTAGTCGGACGCTGTAACGCCCCGCCGCGAGGTGGTGTAGAACCGCATCGGTGTCTCCTGTCCCCCGTGACTCCCTGGAGCGCCTGGGCCAGACCTGGGCGCTCGACGCACCCTCCGAGCGGCTGCGGATGATGATCATCGTCAACCCGTATGCGACGACGGTCAGCGTGCGGCTGAAGAACCTCGTCGTCTACGCCCTGCAGGGGCGCTACGACGTCACCGCCGTCGAGACCACGTCGCGCGGCCACGCGACGCAGCTCTGCCGCGAGGCCGCGGCCGAGGGCTATGACGTGGTTGTCGCCTTCGGCGGCGACGGCACGGTCAACGAGGCCGCCAACGGCCTGGCCGGCGGAGACGTGCCGCTGACCTGCCTGCCCGGCGGCGCCACCAACGTGTTCTGCAAGCTGCTCGGCATCCCCGGCGAGATCGTCGACGCCACCGAGCACCTGCTGCGCATGGCCGACGACTGGCGCCCGCGGCGGGTCGACCTCGCTCGGGTGGGGCATCGCTCGGCCGACGGCGAATGGTCGGGCCGCCACTTCATCTTCTCGTCGGGGATCGGCCTGGACGCCAGCGTCGTCGAGAAGGTCGACAGCCGACCCCGGCTGAAGGCTCGGCTGGGCGCCTGGTACTTCACCTGGGCGGCGATCATCACCTTCCTGGGCCGCTACGTCGGCCGCGGGCCCCGCCTCGAGGTGCAGCTGCCCGGCGGGGAGACGCACTCGGGGGTGACCGTCGTCGTGCAGAACGGCGACCCGTACACCTACTTCCGCAACCG
>JAWVFY010000059.1:0-3336 GCA_033855575.1 Solirubrobacteraceae bacterium | reverse complement strand
CGACATCAAACGCGTGCTGCGCACCGCGCAGTCCGCGCGCACCGCCGACCTCGATGTGGAGCTGGGCGGCCAGGCGGCCCAGCTGGCCAACCGCCAGGGCGTCGGCGGCGCCGGGCTCGGCTTCCTCGCCGCCGCCATCGTGCTGCTGCTCGTCTTCGGCTCGGTGCTCTCCGCGGTGCTGCCGCTGATCACGGCCGGGATCTCGCTCGGCGTCGGTGTGGCGATCATCGGGCTGCTCTCCCACGCGCTGACGATGGCCAGCTTCAGCTCGGAGCTGTCGCTGCTGATCGGCCTCGGCGTCGGGGTCGATTACGCCCTGTTCATCGTCACGCGCTTCCGCCAGGGCCTGCTGCGCGGTCTCACGCCCGAGGAGGCGGTCGTCTCGGCGATCGACACCTCGGGCCGCGCGGTGCTGTTCGCCGGGATCACCGTGTGCATCGCGCTGCTCGGCATGTTCGCGCTCGGCGTGAGCTTCCTCTACGGCGTGGCGGTCGCCGCCAGCATCGTCGTGGCGGTCACGGTCGTCGCCTCGCTGACGCTGCTGCCGGCGCTCCTGGGCTTCTTCGGCACCAGGGTGCTGTCGCGGCGCAGCCGCCGGGCGCTGGAGGCCGGGGAGCGGACCGTCGACGACGAGTCGCCGGGCTGGGGCCGCTGGGCGCGGCGCATTCAGCGCCGGCCGTCGCTGTTCGCCGCCGGTGCCGTCGCGCTGATGCTCGTCATCGCGATCCCGCTGCTGTCCATGCGGCTCGGCTCGTCGGACCAGGGCAACGACCCGACCTCGACGACCACGCGCAAGGCCTACGACCTGCTGGCGACCGGCTTCGGCCCGGGCTTCAACGGCCCGCTGCAGCTCGTGGCCGACGTGCGCACGCCCCAGCAGGGCCAGGCGCTGCGCCGGGCGATCGCCGCCGCCGGTCGCACGCCCGGCGTCGTGGCGGCCACGCCCCCGCGCCTGCTGCCGACCCGCAGCGGGCAGATCGCCATCGCCAACGTCGTGCCCCGGGGCTCGCCGCAGGACGCGTCGACCACCGCTCTGCTGCACCGCCTGCGCAACGAGGTCCTGCCCGGCGCCACCCAGGGCAGCGGCCTGCACGTCCTCGTCGGCGGCCAGACCGCGATCTTCGACGACTTCTCCCACGTCCTGGCGCGCAAGCTGCCGCTGTTCATCGGCGTCGTGGTGATCCTGTCGTTCCTGCTGCTGATGGCGGTGTTCCGCAGCCTCGCCATCCCGCTGATGGCGGCGGTGATGAACCTGATCTCGGTCGCCGCCGCCTTCGGCGTCGTGGTCGCCGTGTTCCAATGGGGCTGGCTGGACTCGGTGGTCGGGGTCAGCCGCACGGGGCCGATCGAGGCGTTCCTGCCCGTGATGGTGTTCGCCATCCTGTTCGGGCTCTCGATGGACTACGAGGTCTTCCTGGTCAGCCGGATCTACGAGGAGTGGCACAAGCGCCGCGACAACCGCGAGGCCGTGATCCACGGCCTGGCCGCAACCGGCAGGACGATCACCGCGGCGGCGGCGATCATGATCGTCGTCTTCGCCGCCTTCGTCCTCGGCGGCGAGCGGGTGATCAAGCTCTTCGGCATTGGGCTGGCCGGCGCGGTCCTCCTCGACGCCCTGATCGTACGCAGCATCATCGTGCCCGGCCTGATGCTGGCCATCGGTGAGCGCAACTGGGCGCTGCCGGGCTTCCTGGACCGCTGGCTGCCCCAGCTGAACGTCGAGGGCTCGAGCGACGAATGAGCGCGGACGGCCAGGCCGGGCGCCCGACGGGGCGGGCACTGGCCACGATCTTCGGAGCCCTGATGCTCGGCATGTTCCTTGCCGCGCTCGACCAGACGATCGTCTCGACCGCGCTGCCGACGATCGTCGGCGACCTCGGCGGGCTCAATCACCTGTCCTGGGTGGTGACCTCCTACCTGCTCGCCTCGACGGCGTCGACGCCGCTCTACGGCAAGCTCGGCGACATGTACGGGCGCAAGCCCGTCTTCCTCGCGGCGATCGTGATCTTCCTCGTCGGCTCGATGCTGGCGGGGCTCAGCCAGTCGCTGGCCGAGCTGATCGCCTTCCGGGCGCTGCAGGGCGCCGGGGCGGGCGGGCTCATGGTGGGCGCCCAGGCGATCATCGCCGACATCGTCCCGCCGCGCGAGCGCGGCCGCTACATGGGCCTGATCGGGTCGGTCTTCGCGGTCGCCTCCGTGGCCGGGCCGCTGCTCGGCGGCTTCCTGGTCGACAACCTCTCCTGGCGCTGGGTCTTCTACGTCAACATGCCCGTCGGCGCGCTGGCCATCACCGTCGTGATCACCCGGCTGCACCTGCCCGTCGTGCGCAACCGCCACGCCATCGACTACCGCGGCGCCGCGCTGCTGACCGCGGGCGTGAGCGCGCTGGTGCTGCTGATGACATGGGGCGGCGCCGAGTACTCGTGGGGCTCGCTGACGATCCTCGGCCTCGGGGCGGTGACCCTGGTGCTGCTCGCGCTGTTCGTCCGGCAGGAGCGCGGGGCGCAGGAGCCGGTCATCCCGCTCAAGCTGTTCCGCTCGGGCGTGTTCCGCGTGTCCGGCGCGATGTCGTTCGTGATCGGGCTGGCGATGTTCGGAGCCATCATCTTCATCCCCCTGTACCTGCAGCTCGTCTACGGCGCCAGCGCGACGAGCTCGGGGCTGCGGATGCTGCCGCTGATCACCGGCCTGCTGGTGGCGAGCATCGCGTCGGGCCGGACGATCTCGCGGATCGGCCGCTACCGCCCGTTCCCGATCGCCGGGACCGGGATCCTGGTCGTTGGCATGTACCTGCTCTCGCGGCTGACGGTCGGCACCGCGCCGTGGGTCGCGTCGGCCTACATGCTGGTCGTCGGCGTGGGCATCGGGCTGGTCATGCAGGTCCTGATCCTCTGCGTGCAGAACGACGCCGAGCCGCAGGACATCGGCGTCGCCACCTCGACGGCGACGTTCTTCCGCTCGATCGGCGGCTCGGTCGGCGTCGCGGTGTTCGGGGCGATCTTCGCCTCACGCCTGGCCGACCAGCTGACCAAGCTGCCGCCCGCGGTGACCGCCCGGCTCGGCGGCACCGGCGTGCACCTGGACCCGGCGGCCGCCCGCCGGCTGCCGCCCGCGGTCCATCATCAGTTCCTCGAGGCGTTCGCCCACGCGCTGCACGGCGTGTTCCTGTGGGGGGTGGGCTTCGCAGTGGTGGCGTTCGCGCTGTCCTGGCTGCTGCGCGAGGTGCCGCTGCGGACCTCGACGCGCGCGGACGCCGGGCTGGCCGGCGACGCGGCCGTCGTCGGCGGCACCGGGACCGAGGCGCTGGCCGAGCCGCCCGCCTCCGTCCGCAGACCC
>JAWVFY010000058.1:0-4797 GCA_033855575.1 Solirubrobacteraceae bacterium | reverse complement strand
CCGGTCCGCGGCCGCGCAGCGCCGCGGTCATGTCGCCGGCGTCGGAGTTGCCGTAGGCGCCGACGACGTCCTGGCTCGGCGGCACGTGCCCGGTGTGGCGCACGGCGGCCTCGAAGATCCGGCTGGCCACGCCGTGGTGGTCGGCCGCGTAGACGCCCAGCTGATACGGGTCCACCGTGCCGTGGTCGGCGAAGTTCAGCCAGCCCCCGAGCGGCATGCTGCGACCGTCGGGGAGCACGCGGTCGACCCGCAGGACGTCGACGTTCGGGTCGATCGTGTCGGGATAGCCGCCGGGGTCCTGCGCGACTCGCCCGCTGCCGACCGGCTCGTCGATGCCGAAGTTCGCCAGATGGGCCTCGAGCGAGCGGTTGTCGGTCACCCCGAGCAGGCGCGCCTTCCCCCAGCCCGCGCGCGCCGGCCCGAGATCCTGGTCGGCACGCTCCACGGCCAGGACGATCCGCTCGATCAGGAAGCCGTAGAGGTGGGTGTCGCCCTGCACCGCAAAGCCGGTCGGCTGGCCCTCGGTCGGCGCGACGAAGTTGTCGGACTGGAAGTTCGCGTAACCCGCGGGTCCCGAGTGCGTGTGCGACGCCGAGATGATCAGGTTGCGCTCGCTGAAGCCCAGAGCGCGCAGGCGTGACGCGACCTCGACGAGCAGGCCGCCGGGAGTGAAGCCGAGGTCGGTCGTCACCAGCGCGAGCCGCTGCCCGCCTTCCTGCAGGACGATCGCCCGCGCGTAGAGCCGGGTGCTCTGGCCGTCGCCGCGGGCGTCATCGCGGACGTAACCCATCGTCGGGTAGCCGGTCGGCGGCGTGACGTCGGAACGCCCCACGCCGGCCCGCAGCCCCGCCGCCTGCGCGGGCGCCACCGCCACGAGCGCCGCCGCGATCGCCAGACCGATCCCTCTCGCCACGGCGCGCGAGGCTACCGGCTGGGCGGCGGTCGGCACCCCGGTCCCGCCGTATCCTGCGGCGATGCGGCGCGTCGGAATCCTCGTGGCGGCGGCGGTCGTGACCCTCGCCCCCACGGCGTTGGCCCGCGGCGCGGTCGGCTCGCCCTACGCCCTGGCCAACCGCTGCTGGGCCGTCACCGCGCAGAGCACCGGGAGCGGCGTGGAGATCGCCGGCGTCTCGGCCTACCGGGCCGATGCGCCTGCCGGACGGGCAACGCCGTTCTTCCTCAAGCCGACCGGGCTGGGCACCTACCTGGTCGCCGACACCGCCGGGCAGCTGCTCGGCGTGGCGACCGGGGCGCAGACCACGCGGCTCGCCACGCCGGGCCCATCGGCCGAGTGGCGCGCCCGGCTCGCCGGCGGCGCAGTGACGCTGCAGGCCACGAGCAGCGGGCGGCACCTCGCGGTCGCTCCCGGCGGCGATCTGGTCACCGTCCCGGCGGACTCGCCGCCGGCCGCGCAGCGCTTCGCGTTCGCCACCGCGCACGGGTGCCGGGCCTACCCCGAGGCCGGCCTCGACGCGACGGGCCACCCCTTCCGGGCCGGTGGCCGGCACGGCGCGCTGTTCGGGTTCGCCGACGCGCACGTCCACATCACCGCCGACCTGCGGGCCGGAGGCAGCGTCCTCTACGGCGAGACCTACGACCGCTTCGGGATCACCGAGGCGCTCGGCCACGACGCCGACGAGCACGGCGCCGACGGCTCGCTCGACGTCACCGGCAACCTGCTGCGCGGCGGCAGCGCAGGCGGGACGCACGACACGCACGGCTGGCCGACCTTCGCCGGCTGGCCGACCTACGACACCTACACCCACCAGCAGGTCTACTACCGCTGGCTGCAGCGGGCGTGGATGGGCGGCATGCGCCTCGCCGTCGCCCAGCTCGTCGAGGACCAGCCGCTGTGCCAGATCGAGCCCCGGCGCTCGCACTCCTGCGACGAGACCGCGACGATCCGGCTCGAGGTCGCGCGGCTGCGCGGCCTGCAGGACTACGTCGACGCCCAGGCCGGCGGCCCGGGGCGCGGCTGGCTGCGGCTGGTCTACGACCCGACCCAGGCCCGCCAGGCGATCGAGCGCGGCCAGCTCGCCGTCATCATCGGCGTGGAGGCGTCCAACCCGTTCGGGTGCAGCGAGAGCAACGGCCAGCCGCAGTGCACGCGGTCGGCCATCGACGGCGGGCTCGTGCTCTACCGCCACCTCGGGATCCGCGCGCTGTTCATCACCCACTGGGTCGACAACGCCTTCGGCGGCGCGGCGCTCGAGGGCGGCTCGAAGGGCACGCTGATCGGCGCGCTCAACGTCGAGCAGACCGGCAACCCGTTCATGACCGGGGCGTGCCCGGAGGCCGGCGAGGGCGAGGTGGTGGCGCCGCTGCCCGGCCGCCAGTGCAACACCCGTGGGCTGACCGACCTCGGGCGCTACCTCGTCGGCAAGCTGATGGACGACCACATGCTCATCGAGGCCGACCACCTCGACGAGCCGACGCGGCTGGCGGTCTTCGCGCTGACCGAGGCCCGGCGCTACCCGCTGATCTCCAGCCACAACGGCACCGGCGGGATCTGGACGCCGTCGCAGCTGCGGCGCCTGCACGCGCTCGGCGGCTACGTCTCGGCGACGCTCGACGAGCCTGCGGCGCTGGCCGCCAAGATCGTCTCGCTGAGCAGCTACGGCTTCTCGGGCGTCGGCCTGGGGACGGACACCGGGGGCTTCAACGCCCTGCCCGCGCCGGACGCGAGCACGAAGCTGGCCTACCCGTTTCGCTCCTACGACGGCGCGGTGCGGTTCACCCGCGAGCGCAGCGGGACGCGCAGCTTCGACATCAACCGCGACGGCATGGCCCACTACGGCCTGATGCCCGACCTGCTCGCCCTCGTACGCCGCGCGCCCCACGGCGCGGCGGCGCTGCGCTCGCTCTTCGGCTCGGCGGCGGCCTACGTGGCCACCTGGCAGCGCGCGATCACCCACTAGGGCGTGGGCGGCTCCTTGGCCGGGCAGCTCGCCCGGATGTCCACACAGGTCCGGACGGTGCCGGTCTGTGGGTCGCGCAGCGCGTAGGCGGACTCGTAGTAGAACGAGACCGCGTCGGGGACCTTGATGCCGGCGATCGTGTAGGGCACGTTGCCCGAGTAGGGATCGGTCGGGTCGGCCGCCGACGGGTCGTAGACGCCGGCGCCGATCGAGTCGACGTCGGCGCTGTCGTCGAACGTGGTCGCGGTCAGCCGCGTGAAGCCCGACCGCCGGTGGCGCAGCTGCAGGTCAAACCACGCCCGCGTGTAGTAAGAGGCCATCCGCTCGTTGAGCTCGCTGGCCTGGAAGACCAGCGGGATGTAGGTGTAGGTCAGGTGCGTCGCGCCCCGGAAGGCGACGATCTCGCTGTCCAGACCCGCCTTGGCCAGCTGCTGGTAGCCCGCGTCCTTGGCGTGCGGGTCCGGCGGCGAGGTCATGGGCTGGGTGTTGAACAGATAGTCGTTGGTCAGCGCCAGCGCGGGCGCGTGCAGCAGCGTCGCGCTGCGGTCCTGGGCTGGAATGGTCACGCCGCTGCAGTCGGTGATCGCCGACAGGTCGTCCCACGCCACGATCGCCCGGACGCGCTTGTCGCACTGGCCGACGATGCTCACCGCCGCGGCGCCGAGCGAGTGCCCCGCGATGCCGACGCGCCTGGTGTCGAGGTCGCGGAAGAAGGGGTTGTAGGAGCCGCCGAACCTGCTCGACGCGGTCGAGAGGAAGAAGCTCAGCGAGTCCTCGGCGCCCTGGTAGAAGTTGTAGTTCTGCTGATAGGGCACGCCCGGGCAGGCGACGGTCGGGTTCGACGGATCCGGACAGTTCGCTCCGAAGAGGTCGGAGTCGCCCTGGCCCTGGACGTCGTAGGTCATGACCTCATAGCCCGCCGACGCGAGATCCTCGGCCGCCCAGTAGTACAGCTGCTCGTAGGCCTGCACCGAGCCGTCGGTGATGACCACGCCTGGGTAGCCGGCCCTCGGCCTGGGCACGCTCTCGGGCGGCAGGAACACATGGCCGCGAAGCGTCGCGCCGTCGAGCGCGTGGAACTGCACGGGCGCGACGCGACCGAGGCCGGCCGTAGTCCAGCGCTTGAGCGTGCGGAACGGGTCGGCGGCCTTCGAGCCCGGGACGAGCGTCGTGAAGCCGCCGCGCGGATGCGACGGGTCGCCGAGCTGCTCGGCGGTCTGATCGACGTAGAGCGAGGCGCCCTGCGTGACGTTGCCGAACCCGAAGGCCGGGCTGGCAAGCTGGTCGCGGTTGCGCAGCGAGGCGCAGTACTGGTTGAGCGTGTCGCGCTGCTGCCACTCCGGCGTGCCGGGCGCCGGGTTGCCCGCCGGCGCCACACAGCTCATGTCGGGCCCCAGCGGCGGCGCGGCCTGCGCGGCCGCCGGCAGCGCGAGCGCCGCCGTCATCGTCAGGCCACAGGCGCCGCGCAGCAGCGTCCGGCCCAGCCTCTCTCCTCCCAGCACGTGTTGCCTCCCGCAGCGTTGTCCGGCCGCGCACCCCTGCGTGACCCGTGCGGCAAGATGACAGGGCGGGCGCCAGGATTCAAAGCAGAACCTCCCACCGCGACATCCGCGGCCCTCAGGGGTTGCACACGTGGCGTGAGACGAGCACGGATCAGTAGACGGCGGGCGGCAGCGGCCCTGGCCTGCGTCACAGGCGCCGCCGCCGCCCTACCCGCGCCGGGTGCCCAGGCGGCCTACCCGGGGGCCAACGGCGCGATCGTCTTCACCGCCCAGCACGCCTCAGGCCAGCAGGCGCTCGACGTGCGCGCGGCGGCCAGGACGCGAGCGATCCTCGTCGGCGCCAGCGTCGCCGACCCCGTGTTCTCGCCGCTGGGGCG
>JAWVFY010000057.1:0-4351 GCA_033855575.1 Solirubrobacteraceae bacterium | reverse complement strand
AGCAGCATCCGGTCGGGTTCCAGTGGGTCATGGAGGCCAAGGCGCGCGGCGCCAGGCTGATCCACGTCGACCCGCGGTTCACGCGGACCAGCGCGATGGCCGACCTGCACGTGCCGCTGCGCTCGGGGACCGACATCGTGTTCCTCGGCGGCGTGATCCGCCACATCCTCGAGAGCGGCCGCGAGTTCGGCGAGTACGTGCGCCACTACACCAACGCGCGCGCCATCATCGGCGACGAGTTCACCGATACCGAGGACCTCGACGGGCTGTTCAGCGGCTGGGTCGGAGAGGACCACGCCTACAAGCCCGACTCATGGCGCTACGAGGGGACCGCGGGCGACGAGAGCGGCGACGTCTCGGGCGACCAGGCCCACGGCGCGCACGGTGCGGGCCACGACATGCCCGGCGGCAACCCGCCCGAGGAGGACTGGACGCTCCAGGACCCGCGCTGCGTCTATCAGATCACGCGCCGGCACTTCGCCCGCTACACGCCGGAGATGGTCCAGGAGGTCTGTGGCGTGCCGCAGGAGACGTTCCTCCAGGTGGCCGAGGCGCTGTGCGCCAACTCCGGCCGCGAGCGCACGTCGGCGATCTGCTACGCGGTCGGCTGGACGCAGCACACCACGGGCGTCCAGAACATCCGCGCCGCGGCGATCATCCAGCTCCTGCTCGGCAACATCGGCCGACCCGGCGGCGGGATCCTCGCGCTGCGCGGCCACGCCAACATCCAGGGCTCGACCGACATCCCGACGCTGTTCGACATCCTGCCTGGCTACATCCCGATGCCGCACCCCAGCGAGACCGACTTCGACAGCTGGGTGGCCAAGAGCGGGCCGACCAACGGCGTGTGGAGCTCGCTGCGCAGCTACTGCGTGTCGCTGATGAAGACGTGGTGGGGCGACGCGGCCACGGCGGAGAGCGACTGGGCCTATGACCACCTCCCGCGCATCGACGACGACCACTCGCACTACTCGATGTGCCTGCGGATGATCGACGGCGACACCCGGGGGTTCCTCGTCATCGGCCAGAACCCGGTCGTCGGCTCGGCCAACGGCAAGCTCCAGCGCGAGGCCCTGAACCACCTCGACTGGCTCGTCGTCCGCGACCTCACCGAGATCGAGACCGCGGCCTGGTGGTACGACTCGCCCGAGATCGAGGCGGGCCAGATCAGCTCGCGGGACATCGGCACCGAGGTCTTCTTCCTGCCCGCCGCCGCGCACACCGAGAAGGACGGCACGTTCACCAACACCCAGCGGCTGCTGCAGTGGCGCCACAAGGCCGTCGAGCCGCCGGGCGACGCGCGGTCCGAGACGTGGTTCGCCCACCACCTGTTCCTCCGCATCCGCGACCGGCTGGCCGGCTCGGCCGACCCCAAGGACCGCGCCGTCCTCGACTTGACCTGGGACTACCCGGAGCAGGGCGAGCAGCGCGAGCCCGAGGTCGACGCCATCGTGCGCGAGATCAACGGCCGTAGGGCCGACGGCTCGTTCATCGCCAAATACCAGGAGCTCGCCGAGGACGGCTCGACGACGTGCGGGTCGTGGATCCACGCCGGCGTCTACGCCGACGGGATCAACCAGACCGCCCGCAAGAAGCCCGGCCGCGACCAGAACTGGATCGCCCGGGAATGGGGCTGGGCGTGGCCCGCCGATCGGCGCATCCTCTACAACCGCGCGTCGGCCGACCCGGACGGCAGGCCGTGGTCGGAGCGCAAGAAGTACATCTGGTGGGACGAGGAGAAGGGCGAATGGTCGGGGTTGGGCGACGCGCCGGACTTCGAGCCCGACAAGCGCCCGGACTACCGCCCCGACAAGGACGCCACCGGCATGGAGGCGATCGCCGGCGACAGCCCGTTCACGCTGCACCCCGACGGCCTGGGCTGGATCTACGCGCAGTCCGGCCTCGTCGACGGGCCGCTGCCCACGCACTACGAGCCGCACGAGTCGCCGTTCGCCAACCCGCTCTACGGCCAGCGCGCCAACCCGACCCGCCAGGTCTTCGAGCGCGCGGACAACCCCTACAACCCGGCCAACGGCGAGCCGGGCTCCGACGTCTTCCCGTTCGTGATGACCACCTATCGCGTCACCGAGCACCACACGGCCGGCGGCATGTCGCGCAGCGTGCCCTACCTCGCCGAGCTGCAGCCCGAGATGTTCTGCGAGGTCTCGCCCGAGCTCGCGGCCCAGCGCGGCCTGGAGCACGGCGGCTGGGCGACGATCGTCTCTTCTCGCACGGCGATCGAGGCGCGTGTCCTCGTCACGCGGCGGATGGCGCCCCTGGAGATCGGCTCCCACCCGACCCAACGAGTCCATCAGGTCGGCCTGCCCTACCACTGGGGCCGCAAGGGCCTGGTCACGGGCGACGCGGCCAACGAGCTGCTGCCGATCGTGCTCGACAACAACGTGCACATCTCCGAGTTCAAGACCGCGACGTGCGACATCCAGCCGGGGCGCCGGCCGCGCGGCGCGGCGCTGACCGAGCTGGTCGCCTCCTACCGCCGGCGCGCGGGGATCCGGACATGAGCTACGGCGCCGACGCCAAGCCGCGGATGGGCTTCTTCACCGACACGTCGGTGTGCATCGGCTGCAAGGCCTGCGAGGTGGCCTGCAAGGAGTGGAACGAGGTCCCGCAGGACCTCTCGGACTTCACCGGGATGTCCTACGACAACACCATCGACCTGGGCGCGAACACGTGGCGCCACGTCGCGTTCATCGAGCAGGAGAAGCCGATCGCGCTCAGCGACGACGGCGGCGATGCGGTCCGCTGGCTGATGGCCTCCGACGTGTGCAAGCACTGCACGCACGCTGCCTGCCTGGAGGTCTGCCCTACCGGCGCGCTGTTCCGCACCGAGTTCGACACCGTCGTCGTCCAGCAGGACATCTGCAACGGCTGCGGCTACTGCGTGCCGGCGTGTCCGTTCGGCGTGCTCGACAAGCGCGAGTCCGACGGGCGCGTCTGGAAGTGCACGCTCTGCTACGACCGCCTCAAGGACGACCAGACGCCGGCCTGCGCACAGGCGTGTCCCACCCACTCGATCCAGTTCGGCGAGCTGTCGGAGCTGCGCGAGCGCGCCGGCACGCGCCTCGAGCAGCTCGTCGAGGCGGGCCAGACCGACGCGCAGCTCTACCTGGCCGGCGACGACGACGGCGTGGGCGGCGCGGGCGCGTTCTTCCTGCTGCTCGACGACCCCGAGGTCTACGGCCTGCCGCCCGACCCCGTCGACACCGTGCGCGACCTGGGATCGATCTGGAGCGCGGCGGCGGGTGCCGCGCTGGCCCTCGGTGCCGGCGTCGCCGCCGCGGTGCTCGGAGGCCGGCGGCGATGAGCGAGCCGCGCTCCTACTACGGCCGCCCGGTCATCAAGGCACCCGTGTGGACGCCGGAGATCCCGATCTACTTCTTCGTCGGCGGGATGGCGGGCGCATCGGCGACGCTCGCGTGGCTGGCCGACGAGGTGGGCAACGAGCGGCTGGCCCGCAGCGCCTGGGCGGTCGCACTGGCCGGGGGCAGCGTCTCCCCGCCGCTGCTGATCTCCGACCTCGGCCGGCCGTCGCGCTTCCTGAACATGCTGCGGATGTTCAAGGTCACCTCGCCGATGAGCGTGGGCTCGTGGATCCTGATGGCCGCCGGGTCGAGCATCGCGCCGTCGGCCGTCAACGCGCTGACCGGCTGGTTTCCGCGGCTGGCGCGCCTCACCCGGCCGGCGGCCGCCGCGATGGGCCTGCCGCTGGCCACCTACACCGGCGCGCTGATCGCCAACACCGCGGTCCCCGTCTGGCACGAGGCCCGCCGGGAGCTGCCATTCCTCTTCGCCGCCGGCGGCGCGGCCAGCGCCGGCGCGGCATCGGTGATCCTGACGCCGGTCGACCACGCCGGCCCGGCGCGCCGGCTGGCCATCGGCGCCTGCGCGGCCGAACTGGTGACGGTCACGCTCATGGAGCGCCGGCTCGGCGAGCTCGGCGAGCCCTATCAGCAGGGCGACGCCGGCCGCTACGCGAAGGTCGCCAAGGCGCTCACGGCGCTCGGCGGGCTGACGATCGCGGCCGCCGCCCGCCGCTCGCGGCCCGCGGGGATCGCCGGCGGCCTCTCGATCCTGGTCGGTGCGCTGGCCGAGCGCTGGAGCGTCTACCGCGCGGGCTTTCAGTCCGCCGCCGACCCGAAGTACACGGTTGGCCCGCAGCGCGCACGCGTCGAGTCGGGCGACGGTCACGGGGCGACGCGTAGAGTGCCCGCGTGAGCCTCTCGATGCCGATCCGGCGCGACGGGACGCGCGACGAGGTCGCCGTCGAGGAGCCGCTGGAGATCCGCGTCGACGGCGAGGCGCTCGCGGTGACCATGCGCACCCCCGGCCA
>JAWVFY010000056.1:0-6135 GCA_033855575.1 Solirubrobacteraceae bacterium | reverse complement strand
TCTTCGGATGGTGAGCGAGCTTCCCACCCAGCCGAGCCTGCGCCGGCTGCGCCAGTTCGGCGTGCGGCCCAACCGCGACCTGGGTCAGAACTTCCTCATCGACTCGAACATCCTCGGGGTCATCGAGCGCGCCGCCGAGCTCTCGCCCGACGACGTCGTGCTGGAGATCGGCGGTGGGCTCGGCGTGCTCAGCGAGCACCTGGCCGCGCGGGCGCGACACCTCCACGTCGTGGAGATCGACCGTTCGCTGGAGCCGGCGCTGCGCGACGCGCTCGCGCCGTTCGCCAACACGACGCTGCACCTGGGCGACGCGATGGAGCTCGACCTCGCGGCGCTCGATCCGGCGCCGACGAAGGTCGTCGCCAACCTGCCCTACGGGATCGCCGCGGGCGCGATCCTGCGCACGGTCGAGGAGCTGCCGGCGGTCACGCGCTGGGTGGCGATGGTCCAGCGCGAGGTGGGTGAGCGGCTGGCCGCGGCGCCGGCCACGGCGAGCTACGGCATCCCGTCGGTGCTCGCGCAGCTGGCCTGCGACGTCCGGGTGCTTCGCGCGATCTCGCGGTCGGTGTTCTTCCCGGTGCCCAACGTCGACTCGGTGCTGGTCGTCCTCGAGCGCCGGGCGGCGGCGGCGCCTCCCGACGTCCGCCGCGTCGTGCGGGGGGCATTCGCGCACCGGCGCAAGGCGCTGGCCCGGTCCCTGTCGCTCGCCTCGGGCGAGCCCAAGGAGGTCCGGGCGAGGGCGCTCGAGGCGCTCGTCGAGCTGGGCCACCCGGCCGATGTCCGGGCCGAGCGCCTGAGCCCGCAGGAGCTGCGGACGCTGGCGGAGCGCCTGCGGTGACCGAGCGGGCGCCCGCGAAGATCAACACCTGCCTGTTCCTCGGCGGCACGCGCGTCGACGGCCGCCACGAGCTGGTCTCGGTGATGCAGTCGCTCGCGTGGGGCGACACGCTGCGCCTCGAGCCCGCTGACGCCGACGAGGTCGTCTGCCGCGGGGTCGACGGCCCGAACCTCGCCGCGGCCGCCCTGCGGGCGGTGCGGGAGCACGCCGGCTGGTGGGAGACCGTGCGGCTGACGATCGACAAGCGGATCCCGATCGCGGCGGGGCTCGGCGGCGGCTCGGCCGACGCGGCGGCGGCGCTGCGGCTGGCCGCGCAGCGGGCCGGCGTCCCCGAGGCCGAGCTGTTCGCGCTGGCCGCCGACCTGGGCGCCGACGTGCCCGCCCAGGTGCGCCCGGGCCGGTCGCTGGCCACCGGGGCGGGAGAGGAGGTCGAGCATCTCGGCCCGCCACCGCGCTTCGGCGTGCTGGTGCTGCCGTCGCCGCACCAGCTGTCGACGGCCGACGTCTATCGCGAGGCCGACGAGCTCGAGCTCTCACGCTCGCCGGCCGACCTGGCCGCGCATCTCGACGAGGTGCGTGCCGGACTGGGCAGCGGGCCGTTCGGCCTCGCCCCGGAGCTCATCGCCAACGACCTCGAGCCGGCGGTGCGCCGGCTGTGCCCGACCATCGACGCCGAGCTCGACACCGCCCGGCGGCTGGGCGCCGACCACGCTCTGGTCTCGGGATCGGGGCCGACGGTGCTCGGGCTGTTCGCCGACCCGGAGGCGGCGCGCGCGGCAGCCCGGGAGCTCGCCGGCCGCCAGCCGGCCGCGGTGGCGACCACGCCCCTGGGCGCAGCGTGAAGCCGGTCGACTTCGTCATCGCCGCGGCGGTCGCCGCGTACCTCGTGGTCCGCTGGCGACGGCTGTCGCGCGAAGGGCGCGCGCTGCTCGCCGTGGTCGCGGCCGGCCTGGCGGTCTACGGGACCGGCGTCGTCGCGCTGCCGAACTTCGAGCACGTGGTCAGGGACGTCGGCACGTCGCTGGGCTCGTGGACCTACCTGCTCGTCGGCGTCATGGCCTTCGCCGAGACCGGCGCGTTCGTCGGGTTCGTCGCGCCCGGCGAGGTGACGGTGATCGTCGGCGGCGTGGTCGCCGGGCAGGGGAAGATCGACGTCGTCGTGCTGATCGGGCTCGTCTGGGTCGCGGCGGTGGCGGGCGACATGACCTCCTATTACCTCGGGCGCCGGCTCGGCCGCGAGTTCATGGTCCGCCATGGCGGGCGCGTGCGCGTGACGCCCGAGCGCCTCGACAAGGTCGAGGACTTCTTCGTCCGGCGCGGCGGCACGACGATCCTGGTCGGGCGGTTCATCGGCGTCGTGCGGCAGCTCGCGCCGTTCCTGGCCGGTGCGACGAGGATGCCGTTTCGCCGCTTCGTCCCCTACGACGTGCTGGCGGCCGGGCTGTGGAGCGCGACGTTCGTGCTCCTCGGCTACGTCTTCTGGCAGAGCTTCGATCAGGTCGCGGCGATCGCCAAGAACGGGGCGCTGGCGCTGGGCGGCGCCGTCGTGCTGGTGGCCGCGGTGATCGCCGTGATCCGGCATCGCCATGACCTGCAGCGTCGTGCGCTGGCCACTCGGGGCGGCCGAGCGGTCGCCGGGCCGGTGCGCTTCGCCTGGAACCGCGTGACCCCCGGGAACCTCGGGCTCGAGCTCACCACGCTGATGGCCATCGTCGCCGTCGGGCTGTTCGCGTTCTTCGGATACCTGCAGGCGGTCCAGGACGGCGGGTTGACGCCGGGTGACCGCCAGGCGCTGCAGATCGCCGCCGACCTCCGTTCCGGGGCCGGGGTCTCGGTGGCGCGCGTGCTGACGTGGTGGGGCGCCTCTCCGGTCGCGTGGTCGCTCATCCTGCTGGCCGCCGCCTGGCTTGCCGGGCACGGCCGGCGGCTGGAGGCGGGCGTCCTGCTCGCCGGGCTGGCGCTGACCGCGCTGCTCGTGTACCTGGTCAAGGTCGGGGTCGATCGCCCCCGCCCCCCGCACCCGCTCACGCGGACGCAGGACCCGAGCTTCCCGTCGGGCCACACGGCGTACGCGACGGCGCTGGTCGCTGCCGCGGTCGCGCTGTGGCGGGGCGATCCGGCCGTGCGGCGGTTCGGGATCGTGCTCGTGGCGGTGGCGCTCGCGGTGGTGGTCGGCCTCACGCGCATGTACCTCCGCGCGCACTACCTCTCCGACGTCGTGGCCGGTGCCGGCCTGAGCGCCGCGATCTTCGCGGGCTGCGGCGCACTCGCGCTGGTCGTCGACTTCGTGCGTCACAATGAGGGCCGGTGAGCAACCAGTCGATCACCTACCTCGTCTGCGCCGTCTGCGGCGTCTTCGGGCTTGCGGCGTACGCGGGGTTCATCCTCGTGCCCGCCTGGAGCGCCTACAACAAGGGCTGGGAGCGCGCCGCCGCCGCGTTCCTGTCGCTCTATGTTCTGGTGGCTTTCATGGGCGTGGGCGCGGCGGGCGGCCTTGCCGTGGTGTGGTTCTGGGACCGCATCACCGGCTGACCCGCTCGTAGACTCAGGCCATGTCCGCCGCTCCCGAGGTCGGGGCCTTCACGGCCCTGACCGAGGCTGTAGAAACGGGCGCCGGCCTTCCTGAGGTGGCGCGGGCGGCCGCGCGGGCGATCGACGCGAGCCTCGTCGTGCTCGACCGCGCCGGGCAGGTCCTCGCCGTGGCCGCGCGGTCCCCGGCCGAGGAACAGCTGATCGTGGCCGGCGGGGAGGAGATCGAGATCGTCCCGCTGCGGCTCGGGGGCGAGACGGTGGGCGAGCTGCGGCTGCGGCCGCGGTCGGGCGACATCGGCGAGCTCGCCGGTCTGGTGGCCATCGTGATCGCCGCGGAGGCCGAGCGGGTCCGGGCCCCGCATCGCGCTTCGGCCGAGGCGGCCGAGGCCTTCGTCGGCGAGTTGCTCGCGGGCGACCCCGGCGACCCCGGGGTGGTGGGGCTGGACCTCGACTCGGGCGGCTTTGTCCTCGTGGCGCGGGCCCGAGCCCACGCCCCGGTCGACGACGGCTGGCGTGCCCGCGTGCTCGGCGCGGTCGACCGCGGCGCGCGCAGCGCGGCGAGCGGAGCGGTCGCCGCGCTCTCGGGCCGGGCCGAGATCCCGGGCGCCGAGGTGGTGGTCATCGTGCCCGGCGACGAGGAGGGTGTGGCGGCGCGGGCCGCTGCGGCGGTGCTGCGCGAGCTGCAGGCCGCGCTGCCGGGGCAGAGCTTCTCCCTGGGGCACAGCCGCGGCGCCGCGGTGGTCGAGCTGCATCGGGCCGCGCGCGAGGCGATCCTGGCCGCCAACGTGGCCGAGGGCGATCCGGAGCGGCCGGTGCTGGCCTTCGACGAGACCGGCGCCTATCGGCTGCTGCTCTCCCAGGACCCCGACGAGCTGCAGCGCTTCTACGACGAGACGATCGCGCCGCTCGCCACCTACGACGAGCAGTACGAGACCGACCTCGTGGCAACGGTCGAGGCGTTCCTCGATGCGGACGGCAACGTGGCCGCCACGTCGCAACGGCTCTTCACCCATCGCCACACCGTCCGCTACCGACTCGACCGCGTCCGCGAGCTCACCGAGCTCGACGTGGGGTCCTCCGACGGGCGGGAGAAGCTCAGCCTCGGCCTCAAGGCGATGCGCGTGCTGGGCATCCCCGCGCGGGGCGGCCCGGCGACCGAGCCCGGCACCGGCGCGGGGCGGGTCCCGCGGCCGTGATCGGCATCCTCACCGGCTCGGGGACCTACTCGGTCCCGGGGTTCGCGGGGGGCGGCCCCGAGGAGGTGGCCACGCCGTTCGGCCCGGCCTTCGTCAGCCAGGGCGAGCTCGCCGGGGTGGATGTCCTGCACATCGCCCGCCACCGCGCGGGGCACGAGCTGCTGTCCAGCCAGGTCACCCACCAGGCCAACGTCTGGGCGCTGCGTGAGCGCGGCGCGCGGGGCGTGCTGGCGGTGACGGTCTGCGGATCGCTCGATCCCCACCTCGCGCTGGGCACGCTGCTGGTCTTCGACGACCTGCACTTCCTGGCCAACCGCCTGCCCGACGGCTCGATCTGCACGCTGCACACCGTGCCCGGGGCGCCGGGCCGCGGGCACTGGATCTTCGATCGTCCGTTCGCGCCGGCGCTGCGCGCCGCGTTGGTGGAGGGCGCAGCGGACGCGGGTGTGCCGGTGCGCGACGGCGGCTGCTACGGACACGTCGACGGCCCGCGCTTCAACACGCGATCGGAGATCCGGATGCTCCAGCAGGCCGGTGTGACGGCGGTCAGCCAGACCGCAGGCCCGGAAACCGTGCTCTGCGGTGAGGCCGGGTTGCCCTATGCGCTGATCGGCTATGCGACCGACCATGCCAACGGCGTCGCCGCCGAGCCGACGCCGGTCGACGAGCTCGTGCGGCTGATCGGCGCGAGCACGCAGGCGTTCGCCGACACGCTCGCCGCCGCCATCCCCCGCGCAGCGCAGGCCGAGCTCGAGCCGGTCGGGACCCATTACCGCTTCGACTGATCCGGCCGTCGTCGTCCTGGCGCTCTTCGGCGAGCCACCCGACCCGGCGCTGGATCCCGGTCTGCGGGCAGCCGTCGCGAGCATCGCGATCGGGTGGGCGGTGCGGCACGCGGCCCAGGGTCAGGCGCTGGTCTCCGATCTCGTGGCGGCGGCGCCGTTCGGAGCCCGCGTGTTCAGCGAGCCCGCGTCGGAGGACGAGGTGGCGGCGGCCCTCGGCGACGCGCTCGGTGACCACGCGGGCCCGGCGCTGCTGGTCGCCCCCGACGTGCCGCGCCTCGACGACGCGCTGGCGGCCGCCGCGCTGGGCGATCTCGCCGCGGGCTGCGCGCTGTCGTTCGCGCCGGCGACCGACAGCCGCCCCTACCTGCTCGCACTGGCTGAGGCGTCACCGCAGTCGCTGGCGCTCGTCGGAGCCCGCGACCGCCACCGCGAGGCCGTCTTCGCCGCGGCGATCGAGCTCGGCGGCGACGTCGGCCTGCTGCGCAGCGAGCGCCGCGTCGTCACGCCCCAGGACGCCCGCGCGCTGGCCATCGACCCGCTCGTGCCGGCGGACCTGCGGGCGCTTGCGCGCGGCTGACCCGTCAAGCCGCGTCGCTCAGCGCGTTCGGCCGCGCGATGTGCCGGTAGGTGTCCCCGCGCCGGAGGTCGCGGATCGTCGTCCGGTCGACTCCGAGCACCCGCGCGACGGCGGACATCGATGCTCCGTCGGCAAGCATGAACAGCGCCCTCTGCGCCTCGTGGTCCCCCAACATGGAGGGCGGGGGAGGCGGCGGATGTCTATCGC
>JAWVFY010000055.1:0-4059 GCA_033855575.1 Solirubrobacteraceae bacterium | reverse complement strand
GTCAGCCGCTGGGCGCCCTGCAGCGCGGGCCCGCCGCCGGAGCTCTCGCGGCTGCCGACGGCCAGGAACAGCGCGAAGCCGCCGACGATCAGCGCGACGGCGAGCCACGGCGCGGCCTGGGGCAGACGCAGCGGCTCGGCCGACAGCCGCACCCGGCGCGACAGCGTCACCGCGACGAGGGCGATGGCCGCCAGCAGGACGAGCGCCACCAGCCCCTCGGTCACCCGGTGGCCGTGGCTACCGACCAGGTGGGTCACGCCGGCGAACGGCGCGGCGGCCAGCGCACCGGCCACCGCCGCGGCCACCGCGATCGCACCGCCCTGCCAGCGAGCGCGGTCGGGCCGCGTCACCGCGAGCACCAGCAGCCCGGTGGCGCAGGCGAACAGCGCGCCGCGCGAGAACGTCACGTAGAGACCCAGGCCGAGCGGCCCCGCCGCCGCCGCGGCCGCCGCCCGCTGCCAGGTGGCCCGCGTCGCGTCGCCGGCGATCCGCGCGCAGAGCACGACCCCGAGGGCGGCGAGCACGCCCATGGCGTTCCAGTAGGTCAGCGGCTGCTCGAGGCGGCCGAACGCGCTGCGCGAGTGGTGCAGGGTCACCAGCCCGGGCAGCAACCGCTCCGAGAGGCCGTAGCCCACCACCACGAGCGCGCCCCCGGCCACCGCAAGCTCCAGCGCCCGCACCGTCGGCCGCCCGCGCAGCAACGCCACGGCGGCGAGCAGCGCGCCCGCGTAGAGGAAGACGCGCTGGCCGTCGTGGTAGGCCGGGCCGGCCTCCGGTGCCCAGGCGATCGACAGCGTCGTCCAGGCGGCCAGGCCGAAGAGCCCGGCGAGGGCGAGCCGCGGCGCCCGCCCGCGCGGCAGCGGCCGCAGGGTGCACAGCGCGGCCACGCCGACCAGCAGCCAGGCGACGATGCCGGCGCCTGTGCGGGCGCGGTCGAAGTAGCCACCGGAGAAGAAGGCGAGCACCACGGGCCCGGCGAGCAGCACCGCGCGCGCGCCGAGGAGGCCTCTGGATCGCACGCGGGCAGCGTATGGGGTCGCCCCGACCGCCCAATAGCCTCCCGCCCGATGTCCGCCCCCCGCCGTGCCCGTGCCGTGCCCGCGGGCCTGGCCGTGCTCGCCTTCGCGGTGGCGTTCGCGCAGGAGCCCGGGAAGCTCAGCTTCGACACGAAGGCCCAGCTGCACCTGGCCCCCGGCCGCTTCCTGGCCGACATCCTCTCCGTCTGGACGCCGTCGACCGACCTCGGCCACGTGTGGGCCGGACAGTACGTCGGCTACGTGTTCCCGATGGGGCCGTTCTTCGCGGTCGGGCACCTGGCGGGCCTGCCCGACTGGATCGTGGAGCGGCTGTGGCTCGGCGCGCTGCTCGCCGTCGCCGCGTGGGGCGCGGTCCGTCTGCTCGACGCGCTGCTGGACCGCCCGCGGGGGCTCGCGCACGTCGTGGCGGGCGCGGCGCTGATCGCCAATCCCTACGTCGCGGTGCTGGCCAACCGGGCGAGCGTCACGCTGATCGCCTACGCGCTGCTGCCCTGGCTGCTGCTCGCCGCCCATCGCGGCGTGCGCGCGCCGCGGTCGTGGTGGTGGCCCGCGGCCACCGCGCTGCTGGTCGCCGCGACCGCTCCCGGCGTGAACGCCGCGGTGACCGCATGGGTGCTGGTGGGCCCGCTGCTGCTCGTGCTCTACGAGCCGCTGCTGGGCGAGGTGCGCTGGCGCGCGGCGTGGTCGTTCGGCTGGCGCTGCGGCGTGCTCGGGATCCTGGCGTCGCTGTGGTGGGTGATCCCGGCGGTGATCCAGTCGTCGCACGGGCTGAACTTCCTTCAGTTCGTCGAGCAACCGGGCACGGTCTGGGGGACGACGAGCGCCAGCGAGGCGCTGCGCCTGATGGGCTACTGGCACAGCTACACCGGCGTCGGGCTGTCGGGCCGCTCGGTGCCGCTGCTGAGCACGTCGCCGCCGCTGCTGTTCTCGCGCCCGGTGGTCCTGGCCGGCCTGCTGATCCCGGCCGCCGGGCTGGCGAGCTTCGTGTGGACCCGGCGCTGGCGCTACGGCCCGTTCTGCGTGCTGCTCGTGCTGGTCGGCGTGGGCATCACGATGGCGGGCTTCCCCGAGGGCACGCCGCTGCGCCACGGCCTGTACTTCGTCTACAACCGGGTGGCGGGAATCCAGTTCCTGCGCACCTCGCAGAAGGCGGCGCCGCTGATCGCGGTCGGCGTCGCGCTGCTGCTCGGCACGGGCGTGGCCGAGGCCGCACGGCGCTGGCGCTGGCGGCTCGCCGCGCCCGTGCTGACCGCGGGCGCGGCGGTGCTCCTCGCGCTGGCCGCGTGGCCGCTGACCCGCGGCGACGCGATCGGCCTGACCAGCAAGGGGGTTCCCCCGGCCTGGGCGGCGGTCGCGCGCGACGTCGACCGCTCGCTGCCGGCCAACACGCGGGCGGTGGTGCTGCCCGGCCAGCTGTTCGGCTTCTACCGTTGGGGCGGCTTCGGCGACCCGATCCTGCCCGCCATCACCACACGGCCGGTCGCCGTGCGGGCGATCGTCCCCTACGCGGACCTGCACGCGATGGACGCGCTGTGGACCGTCGATCGGCTGGTCGGCCAGCAGCGCCTGTATCCCGGCGAGCTGCAGCCGATGCTCGGACTGCTGGGCGCGGGCTGGGTGGTCACGGGGACCGACGACGACCGCAACCTGTCCGGCGGCCCGGACCCGGTGCGCGCCGCCGGCGCGCTGGCCGCCCAGGGGCTGGGCGTGCCGACTGCGGCCTACGGCCCGCGGCGGCGCTTCGCCGCGCCGCCCGACCGGGCCGGCGCGCCGGTGCGCCTGCCGCAGGTCCGCCGCTACGCGCTGCCTCCTGGGCGCGGGATCGTCCGCGTCGAGCCGGCCGCGCAGCCGACCATCGTCGACGGCTCGGCCGAGGCGCTCGGGGAGCTGGCCAGCTTCGGCGCGCTGCCGCCCCACCGGGTCATCCGCTACGCGGCCGACGTTCCGGCCGCCCAGCTGCGCGCCGCCGCCGCGGCCGGCGCCGACGTCGTCGTCAGCGACGCCAACCGCCGCCGCGTGTTCGCCAACTCGCGCCCGCGCCAGAACCTCGGCTACACGCTGGCCCTCGGCGACCCGATCTCAGCCGACAGCGCCCAGCTCGACCCGTTCTCCGGCCGCGCCGACGCCCAGACCATCGCGGTGCTCAGCGGCGCCCGCTACGTGCGCGCGCCGTACTCGCCGGCACTCTCGCTGTTTCCCGAGCACCGGCCGTTCGCCGCGTTCGACGGCGACCCGCACACGGCGTGGATCGCCGACCGCGCCCTGGACCCCGCTCGGCGCTGGATCGAGATCGGCTTCGACGCTCCGCGCGACGTGCCCACCGTCGACGTCGTCCCCGCCGACGACCAGCGGGGCATCGTCCGGCAGGTGCTGATCGCCGGCCGGACGTTCGCGGTACACCCCGGCCACAACGTGCTGCGCCTGGACCTCCATCACGTCAGCGCGCTGCGGATCGCCGTCCCCCACGTGTCCTACCCGCCGCACGTCAACGGCGGCGCGGGCGGCCTCTACGAGGTCGGCATCCCCGGCGTGCACGTCAGCGAGGCGCTGCGGCTGCCGGTGGTCGCCGAGCGCGCCCTGGCCGGAGCGAACCTGCGGCGCGACACCCTGACCTACCTGTTCGCGCGGACCACCGGTGACGACCCGCTACACCGGGCGCGCGCCCACGGGCCGTGGCAGGCCGACTCGACGCGCAACGCCGGCGACGCCGAGACCTCGTGGCACCGTCTGCTCGCCCCGCCGGCCGCGCGCCGGTGGACGGCCGGCGCCTGGCTCTCGCTGTCCCCGCTGGCACCCGACGACCTGCTCGACCGGCTCGCCGGCTATCGCGGACCGGTGGACGCCACCTCGTCGGGACGCTTCGCCGACACCGGCGCCTACCGCGCGTCGAGCGCCTTCGACGGCGACCCGCGGCGGCCGTGGATCGGCGAGCGGGTCGACGGCAACCGGCCGTGGCTGGCCTGGCGGCTGCCCCATGCGGTCACGATCCGCCGGCTGACGCTCCAGGCGCCGCCCTCGCGCG
>JAWVFY010000054.1:0-3548 GCA_033855575.1 Solirubrobacteraceae bacterium | reverse complement strand
GCCGACGAGGTCGTCAAGCAGCTGCGGCTGCGCGACATCGGCGGGATCATCGTCATCGACTTCATCGACATGGCCCGCGCCCGCAATCGCGACGCGGTGCTCAAGACGCTGCGAGGCGCGCTGGCCGAGGATCGCACCAAGACGTTCACCGCCGAGATCTCGCGACTCGGGCTCGTCGAGATGACGCGCCAGAACGTCACCGAGGGCGTGCGCGAGATCATGAGCCGGCCCTGCCCGACGTGCGACGGCGAGGGCGTGATCAAGTCCGAGGAGACCATCGCCATCGAGATCGAGCGGCGGATCCGCGAGATCGCGGCCAAGTCGCTCAAGCGCGTCGAGGCGATGCTGGTCCGGATCAACCCGCGGGTCAGCGCCCAGTTCACCGCTGACGGCGCCCGGGTGCTGCGCCAGCTGGAGGCGGAGACCGGCAAGGTCTTCTTCTTCGAGGGCAGCGAGGGGCTGCCGCTGGACTACTTCGAGGTCGTCGAGGAGGGCAAGGCCGACGAGATCGCCGAGCACGCCGTGCCGTTCTCGGCGGGCGACGAGATCAAGGTGCAGATCATCGAGCCGCACATGTACAACGTCGACGACGCCGTGGCCAAGATCGACGGGTACGTCATCTCGGTCGGCGGGGCCGGCCGGCTGGTCGGGTCGAAGGTCCTGGTGCGGATCGAGGAGGCCGGCCGGACCTCGGCGCGGGCCGTCGTGATCGGCGAGCCCGAGGCCCCCGCGGAGGGCAATGTCGCCTCCGACGACGAGGCGGTAGACTCCAAGCCTCGGCGCCGTGGCCGCAGAGGTGGCCGGCGCCGTTCCGCTGCCAAGGCAGCTGCCGAGTAATCACATGTACGCAATCGTCAAGACAGGCGGCAAGCAATACCGCGTCGAGAAGGGGCAGAAGCTCCTCGTCGAGCGGCTGCGCGTCGACGAAGGAGCCACCGTCGCGCTCGAGCCCATGCTCGTGCGCTCCGACGAGATCTCGTTCGGCGACGCCCTCAGCAAGGCCACGGTCTCGGCCAAGGTGCTCGGCCACGAGCGCGGCCCCAAGCTGCGCGTGTTCAAGTTCAAGCCCAAGCGCGGGTACAAGCGCCTCGCCGGTCACCGGCAGGAGCTGACCCGCATCGAGATCACCGACATCGCCACGGGCGGCGCCGCGCGCTCGAAGGCCAAGGCGCAGACCCCAGCTCCCGAGGAGGCGAAGGCGTAGATGGCACACAAGAAGGGCCTCGGCTCCTCCCGCAACGGCCGCGACTCCCAGGCCCAGCGCCTCGGCGTCAAGGTCTTCGCCGGCCAGTACGTGACAGGCGGCGAGATCATCGTCCGCCAGCGCGGCTCGCGCTTCCGCGCGGGCGAGGGCGTCGGCATGGGCAAGGACGACACGCTCTACGCCAAGGCGGAGGGCACGCTGGAGTTCACGACCAAGCGCGACAAGCGCGTCGTGAACGTGATCCCCACCGGCGACCCCGCGGCCTAGATGAGCGCGTCGCTCGTCGCTCGCGCGATCAACGCGGGGCGGCTGGCGTTCGGCGTCGGGATGATGGTCGTCCCGGAGAAGGTCATGGGCGCGTGGATTGGCGAGTCCGAGGCCGCGCGCCCGGCGATGAAGATGGTCGTGCGCTCCTTCGGCATGCGCGAGATCGTCCTCGGCGGGCTCGGCCTGCACGTGGCCGACCGGCCGGGCGTCGGCCCGCGGACCATCCAGACCCTGGCGCTGTGCGACCTCGTCGACGCGGGCGTCACGGTGGCCAGCCGGCGGGACCTGCCCTCCAGCGCGCTGCCGATCATGCTCGGCGTCGCCGGCGGAGCCGCGGCCGCCCAGACCTGGGCCGCCCGCGAGCTTGCCTGACTTCGAGCAGATCCTCTACGCGGTCGACGACCGCGTTCTGACCATCACGCTGAACCGGCCGGAGCGGCTGAACGCCTGGACGGACGTCATGCGGCGCGAGCTGATCGCCGCCTTCGACCTGGCCGACGCCGACGACGACGTGCGGGTGATCGTCATCACCGGCGCCGGGCGGGGCTTCTGCGCGGGCGCCGATCTGGAGCAGGGCGCCGACGTCTTCGACTGGCGCGACCGGCCGGGAACCCCGCGCGACGGCGGCGGCACCTTCACGCTGCGGGTCTTCGAGTCCTCCAAGCCGGTGATCGCCGCGATCAACGGTCCCGCCGTGGGGGTCGGGCTGACCATGACGCTGGCGATGGACGTCCGGCTCGTCGCCGAGGGCGCCAAGCTCGGCTTCGTCTTCGCCCGCCGCGGCCTCGTGCCCGAGGCGGCGTCGTCCTGGTTCCTGCCCCGCCTGGTCGGCATCAGCCGCGCGATGGAGTGGGTGGCCACCGGCCGGGTCTTCGGGCCCGCGGAGGCGCTGGAGGCCGGGCTGGTGCGCAGCGTGCTGGCGCCCGACGACCTGCTCGGCGCCGCGTACGAGCTCGCCCGCGAGATCGCCGACAACACGGCGCCGGTCTCCGTCGCGCTGGCGCGGCGGCTGCTGTGGACGGGCCTGGGCCTCTCGCATCCGATGGAGGCCCACCGCGCCGACTCGCGCGGGATGTTCGCCCGTGGCCAGAGCGCCGATGTCCGCGAGGGCGTCGGCGCGTTCCTCGAGAAGCGCACGGCCGTGTTCCCCGACAGGGTCAGCGACGGGTTGCCCGACGTCTTCCCGTGGCTGGAGAAGCCCGAGTTCTCGTGAGCGCCGCGCCCGCCGCTCAGAACGGCTTGGCCGCCATGAAGAACACGGCGAGGAGCACGAGCACCCCGAGCAGCTCCTCGACGCGCAGGTAGCGCCCGTAGAGCGCCTCGTAGGCGGGGCTCCAGATCACGTCCCCACCCACCCCGCCGGGAGGGGCGGCCTCGACGTCGGCCCGCGCGAGCTCGGCCATCCGGCTGCTGGCCCGGACGACCCAGGCGCCGATGATCCCGATCAGGACGATGATCGCCAGCGGCACCTGGACCCAGACCTTGCCGAAGACGTGATGGCGGCTGGCCAGGTAGAGGCCGAAGAGCAGGATCAGCACGGTCCCCGGCCCGGTGAGGATCACGTTGAGGCGATGCTGGACGTCGTGGACGCCCGGCATCGCGCGCGGGTGGCGACGCCGCAGGTAGGGCAGCATCAGCGGATAGGCGAGCGGGAGCCCGTACGCGCCCAGCACCGCGATGATGTGCAGCGCAAGGACGACCGAGTAGGTGCTCAACGCGAGCATCAGACCAGCGCCAGGATGCTGCGGATCCCGTCCTGCGCCTCCATCAGCTCGAAGCCGCGGTTGACGTCGTCGAGGGGGAGCGTGTGCGAGACGAACGGCTCGACGTCGATCTCGCCGGCCAGCCAGCGGTCGACCAGCGCGGGGACGCCCTCGCGGCCCTTGACCCCGCCGAACGAGGAGCCCGCGACGCGCCGGCCGGTGATCAGCAGGCGCGGCACGATGTCGAGCGTCTCGCCCTTCCCGGCCACCCCGGCGACGGTACACAGGCCCCAGCCCATCCGCGCTGCCTCGACGGCCTGGCGCATCACCGCCACGAGGCCGGTCGCCTCGAAGGTGTAGTCGAAGCCGAATCC
>JAWVFY010000053.1:0-3198 GCA_033855575.1 Solirubrobacteraceae bacterium | reverse complement strand
AACCGACGAAGATCTGGTGCATGGAGCCCGATTCGCCCGCCGTCAGGTGCACCAGCTGCGCTCGGACGTGGAACAGCGCCTCGATGGCCGAGGGCCTCAGGCTGGTGGGCGCCTGCCCCCGCTGCGGCGGGACGCTCGAGTTCGCCGCGGAGGAGCCGGCGGCCTCGACGCAGCCCACAGCACCCGAAGGTGCCGGCGAGGTCGCGCCGCACCTCGTGCTGGGCATTCCGCGCCGCTGAGCGCCCGAGCTAGTGTCCGCGGCGCATGACGCCGCGTGAGCTCTTCGACCGCGCGATGGCCGCGATCAACGCCGGCGACGCCGAGGCGCTGCTGGCGCTCTACGCGCCCGACGCGGTCCAGGTCGGCTACGACGGCGCGGTCGTGGGCCGCGAGGCGCTGCGCCCCCAGGTCGAGGAGTGGCTGGCTGGCCGGCCGGCGGTCATCGAGGTGGCCTACGCCGCGGGCGCGGACACGATCGTCTTCGAGGCCAGCGACGGCCAGACCCACGGGTACGGCACGCTCGTGCTGCGCGACGGCCTGATCTGGCGCGAGACGGTCGGCATCATCCCGTCGGGTGCGGGCGCCGCGGCGGCCGGGTCGGGCCGCTCGTTGGCCGTCGAGCTCGAGCCCTACCGCGCCTGGCCGCCTCGGCCGGTGCCCGACCCGCGCACGGCCGGCCGCGACGCGCTGATGCCCGCGGTGCTGGAGATCGTCGAGGCCGAGGGCCCGATCCTGGCCGGCCGCGCCTTCGGCCTCTACACGCGGGCCGCAGGGGGAAAGAAGCTCACCGGCGCAGCCAAGGCGCCCCTGACCGGCGCGACGTGGCGGCTGAAGATCGCCGAGCGCGTCGAGATCGCGCGCCCGGGCGCGACGACCATCGAGAACGACGACGTGCTGCGGCCCGTGGGCTCGCCGCCGGTCCACGTGCGCGACCTCGGGCCGCGAACGCTCGAGGAGGTGCCGCTCGACGAGGTCGCCGCGCTGATGGACCGGCTGGGCTCCGATCGCGCCCGCCCCGCCGCCGAGCTCAAGCGGGCGGTGCTCGACGCCTACGGCCTGACCCGGCTCACGGCGCGGGCCGATCAGTACCTCGAGCAGGCAATCGAACGAACCGCCGAGGCGATCGATCGGTGACGCAGTGGGCGCCGTCGGGTATCACGTGGCGATGTCCGAAGACGAGACCCGCGCGCGGATCCGCCTGGCGAGCTCCCGTGCTGCCTGGGCGGCCGAGCGCACGGCGCAGGCCCACGAGGCCGCGGCCGACGAGCACGAACGTCACGCCGACGTCGCGGACGAGATCGGCGAGAGCATTGAGGACGCCCACCGTGCCCGCGAGCAGGCCCAGCGCCTGCGCGCAGCCGCCCGTATCGATCGCGAGATCGCGGCCCGCGAGCGTGGCATCGCTGACGCCCATCGCCGCAGCTGACATCGACGGGCGCCTCTCGAGACGCGTCGCGGGTCAGGCAGCCCTGATCCCGGCGACCCCGAGCATCCCCGGCCCGAGGTGCGCGCCGAGGACCGGCCCGACCTCGGAGCAGAAGACCGGCGGGCAGCCGAGGATCGCCGTGCCCTCGGCGACGAGCCGCTGGGCCGAGTCCGCGGCCTGGATGTGCTGCACCGCCCAGATCGTCGCGCCCGTGTCGTTCAGCTCGCGCAGGTAGGCGACCAGGCGATCGAAGGCGCGCCGGGACGTTCGCACACGCTCGACGGGCGTGATCTCGTTGCCGAACGTGAGGATCGGCTTGATCTTCAGCGCGCTCCCGAGCCATGCCTGGGCGCCGCCGATGCGCCCGCCGCGCCGCAGGTACTCGAGCGTGTCGAGGCAGAACCACATGCCCAGGCTCTCGCGGGCGCACCGCACCCGCTCGGCCACCGCCTCGGCGTCGGCGCCGTCACGCGCGCAGGCGGCCGCGGCGAGCACCAGCAGGCCGAGGCCGGCCGCGCCGCTCGCGCTGTCGATGACCTCGACCCGCCCCCGATGGCCACTGGCGGTCAGGATGCCGGCGGCCTCGACCGCGGCGGCCAGCGTGCCGGAGAGCCCGCCGGCGAGATGGATGGACACCACGTCGCGACCGCTGGCGACGAGCGGCTCGTAGCAGGCCAGGAAGTCGCCGACCGACGGCTGTGACGTGGTCGGGATGTCGGCGCCGTCGCGCAGCCGCGCGTAGAACCCGTCGAGATCGGCGATGTCCGTCTCACGGGCGAGCTCCCCGGCCGATCCGACGTAGAGGCTGACCTGCGCGATCCCGTCGCCGGTGCCCATCTCCCGCGGCAGGTAGTGCGTGCTGTCGGTGACCACAGCGACGGACGAGGGCTCGGTCACGCGCCGAACATATCCCGCCGGCCGCTGGACGTCGAGCCAGTGTTCAGGTGCGGACGGCCCGCGCCCGGATGATCACGCGCCGGCCGTCGTCGTAGAGGACACGGTGGCCGGGTTGCGCCATCAGGAGCTCGAGCAGGCGGGCCATGATCGCGTGGGGGGTGTCCGGGCTGCGGCGATCCAGGACGAACAGCCGGATGTCGGAGTGGGTGCGCCGGCCGTCGGCGATGGCGCCCGACATCAGCGCGGCGTCATCGTGGATCCTCCTGGCGGCCAGCAGTTCCAGCCGGGCGTCGAACGCCACGCGGCCATGAAGGCCGGGCTCGCGCCAGAGCAGCCAGTCGGCGTACTGGAGGTCGGTGACGACGACCGCGGAGGGCGCCGCGGCCGCCGCGCGGGCGAGGGCTCCGAGCAGGTGCGTCGGATAGTCCTCGTCGAACGAGCCGGCGGACCTGGAGACAGTCGCGATCGTGGCGGCGATCATCGCGACGATCGTCGCCAGGGCGATGCCCCGGTTGAGCCGTGCCGGTGCGGTCGTCGCCGGACCGCTCGGCACGCTGCGGGCCACCGACACGCCAACGATCGGCACGGCCGCCAGCGCGACCCAGGCGACGTTGCGCACGGCCATCGCGCCGGCGACCAGCAGCAGGATCATCGCGGCGCGCTCCCAGGGCGTGCTCGCGCTCGCATGGCGAAGCAACGTCCACAGCGTGAGGGCGGCGAGGAGGAAGAACGGAACCGCCAACGCCGGGTCGCTGGTCACGGGTTGCCACTCGGTCGCGAGCTCGGTGAACGCGGGGTTCAGCAGCGTCTCCCGGTAGTAGGACGCGATGTCCACGCCGTAGGGCGTGGCGAGCAGCAGGGCGGGCGGAAGCAGC
>JAWVFY010000052.1:0-5504 GCA_033855575.1 Solirubrobacteraceae bacterium | reverse complement strand
GTCAAGCGCGTGGACAACATGACGATGGCCTGGGGGCTCGAGGCGCGCGTTCCGTTCCTTGACCACGAGCTGGTCGAACTGGCCGCCGCCTGTCCGCCGGAGCTCAAGCTGGCCCACGACGGCAAGGGGGTACTCAAGGAGGCGGCCCGCGGGCTGGTGCCCGACGCGGTCATCGACCGCGAGAAGGGCTACTTCCCGGTCCCGCTGATCAGCCAGATGAGCGGTCCGGCTCACGAGCTCGTCACCGACGTGCTGACCAGCCCGGCGGCGCGCGAGCGCGGGCTCTTCGCCCCGGCCGCGGTGGAGCGGATGCTGGCGGCGCCCAACGAGACGCGCACCACGCTCGACGCCAACCGGCTCTGGCAGGTGGCACTCTTGGAGCTGTGGCTGGCCGAGCACGGGCTCTGATGGTCCTGGACCGCGTGCGGCGGATCCCGCCCGGCTACGTACGCACCTACGGCGACGTGTCGCCGGGCGCGCCGCGCTACGCCGGCACCGTGCTGCGCAGCGCTCCGGCCGACGTGCCGTGGTGGCGCGTCGTCCGGGCCGACGGCTCGCTGGCCCAGGGCGCCGAGCAGGCCGTGCGGCTGCGCGAGGAGGGCGTGCGCTTCCGGGGCGCGCGGGTCGACCTGCGCGTGGCACGATTGGACGATCTGGACGCAGTCTGAGATCACGCTGAGCCCCCGGCCGCGGGGCTTCCATCTCGTCACCCGCGAGGTGATCGACGCGCTGCCGCGGCTCGGCGAGCTGTCGGTCGGGCTGCTGCACCTGCACATCCTCCACACCTCCGCCTCGCTGACCCTCAACGAGAACGCGTCGCCCGACGTCCGCCGCGACTTCGAGGCGTGGGCCGACCACGCGGTGCCCGAGGAGTTCGCCTGGACGCACACCTCCGAGGGGCCCGACGACATGCCCGCGCACGTCAAGGCCTCGCTCATGGGCCCGTCGCTGACGCTGCCCGTCGCCCGGGGCCGCCTGGCGCTGGGCACGTGGCAGGGCATCTACCTCTGCGAGCACCGCGATCGCGGCGGCGCCCGCTCGCTGGTGGCGACGCTGGCCGGCGAGTGAGCACCTACGACGCGCTGATCGCGGAGCACGGGCTGTCGGAGGCGCACCGGCTCGTGCTTGACGCCGTCCCGGACGGAGCGCACGTGCTCGACGTGGGCTGCGCCGGCGGGCACCTCGCGGCGGAGCTCGCTCGGCGGGGCTGCGAGGTCCTCGGCGTCGAGCTCGACGGCAGCGCGGCGCGCGCTCGCGGCGTCGAGGTGCTCGAGGGCTCGATCGACGACCCGGCGCTGCGGGCGCGGTTGCCCGGAGAGCTCGACGCGATCCTGTGCGCCGACGTGCTCGAGCACCTGCCGCGCCCGGAGGAGACACTGGCCTTCCTGGCCGGCCGGCTGCGCGCCGGCGGCCGGGCGATCGTCTCGCTGCCCAACGCGGGGCACTGGACGATGCGCCGCGCGCTCCTGCGCGGCCGCTTCCCCCAGGAGGACTTCGGCCTGTTCGACCGCACCCACCTGCGCTGGTTCACACGTGCCTCCGCGCGGGCGCTGGTGGAGGGGGCGGGGCTCGCCGTCGCCGGCGAGTCGTTCACGGAGGCGCCGCTGCCGCTCGAGGCCCACGTGGCGCTGCCGGCGTCGCTGCGAGCGCTGGCGGTGCGCCGCCGGCCCGAGCTGTTCGCTCTGCAGGTCGTGCTGACCGGCGTGAAGCGCTAACGACCCTTCCACACCGGGTCGCGCTTCTCGGCGAACGCCGTCGCGCCCTCGCGCGCGTCCTCCGAGACGAACACCGGCCCGATGATCTCGCCCTGCTTGGTCCAGAACTCCTCGGCGCTCCAGTCGCGCTGGGCCTGGAGGATCTCCTTGGTCGCCACCAGCGCGAGCGGCGCGTTGCCGGCGATGGCCGCGGCCAGCTCGAGCGCGGCGTCGACCGCGCCGCCCGGATCGGCCAGCCGGTCGACGAGCCCCAGCGCATGGCCGCGCTCGGCGTCGATGACGTCACCCGTCAGCGCGAGCTCCATGGCGGCGCCGTGGCCGATCCGCTGGGGCAGGCGCAGCAGCGCGCCGCCCGCCGCCACCAGCGAGCGCTTGACCTCCGGGATGCCGAGCTTCGCACCGCGGGCCGCCACGATCAGGTCGCAGGCCAGCGCGACCTCCAGACCGCCGGCCACCGCGAAGCCCTCGATCGCCGCGATCAGCGGCTTGCGCGAGCCGCGCTGGACGATCCCCGCGAAGCCGCGGTCCCCCACGTAGGGCCGCTCGCCCTTGACGAACGCCTTGAGGTCCATGCCCGCCGAGAAGCCCGCGCCGGCGCCGGTGAGGATCCCCACGCTGAGCTCCGCGTCCTCGTCGAGCGTGTCGAGCGCGGCGGCGACGCCCTCGGCCAGGCCGAGGTTCACCGCGTTGCGCGCGTCGGGCCGGTTGAGGGTGATCAGCAGGACGCCGTCGCGGCGCTCGGTCAGGACAGGCTGGTCGCTCATGGCGCGGAACCCTACGCTCGTAGTCTTCAGCGCATGCACCAGCTCGCCGAGGACGTCTGGCAGATCTCCCTCCTGCCGCGCAACGGAGTCAACGCCTACCTGCTCGGCGACGTGCTCGTCGACGCGGGCACCAAGGGCCTGGCCAAGAAGGTGGTCGCCGCCGTCGCCGGCCGCACGGTGAGCGCGCACGCGATCACCCACGCCCACGGCGACCACGTGGGTGGCTCCAAGCGCGTGGTCGACGCGCTGGGCGTCCCGTTCTGGTGCCCAGCCGGCGACGCCGCCGACGTCGAGGCGGGCCGGCAGACGATCGCCGAGACCTGGGCCAAGCCGATGATGAGCGCAGGGGCGACGTTCGACCCAGTGCCGGTGGCCCGGCGCCTGCAGGAGGGTGACGACGTCGGTGCCGGCTTTGTCGTGCTCGACACGCCGGGCCACTCCCCCGGCCACATCTCGTTCTGGCGCGAACGAGATCGCGTCCTGGTGTGCGCCGATGTCTTCTTCAACCTCAGCCTGGCCACGCTGCGCTACGGCCTGCGCGAGCCGGTGCGGGTCTTCACCGTCGACCCAGCGCTCAACCGCGCCTCCGAGCGGCGGCTCGCCGCGCTGAAGCCCGAGCTGACGCTCTTCGGCCACGGGCCCGCGCTGCGCGACCCGGCCGAGCTCGAGCGGTTCGTCGCGGGGCTGCCCGCCGACTGACCGATGGAGCTCGGCCTCTACACCTTCGCCGAGACCGCTCCCGACCCCGCCGCGGTGGCCGAGCGCCTACGCGGCGTCGTCGCGGAGGCCGAGCTGGCCGACGAGCTGGGCCTCGACGTCTACGGCGTCGGCGAGCACCACCGCCCCGAGTACGCGATCTCCGCGCCCGCCGTCGTGCTGGCCGCCATCGCCACCCGCACCGAGCGCATCCGCCTGACCAGCGCGGTGACGGTGCTCAGCTCCGACGACCCGGTCCGCGTCTTCCAGGACTTCGCGACGATCGACCTGCTCTCGGGCGGCCGGGCGGAGATCATGGCCGGGCGCGGCTCGTTCATCGAGTCGTTCCCGCTGTTCGGCCAGGACCTCGACGACTACGACGAGCTGTTCGGCTCCAAGCTCGAGCTGCTGCTTGCCGTGCGCGATGCCCAGCACGTCAGCTGGGCCGGAACGCGTCACCGCGCGGCGATCGACGGGCGCGGCGTCTACCCGCGGCCGCTGCAGACCCCGCTGCCCGTGTGGATCGCCGTCGGCGGCAACCCGCCCTCGATCGTGCGGGCCGCGCGGCTGGGGCTCCCGATGGCGCTGGCCATCATCGGCGGCGAGCCGGCGCGGTTCGCGCCGCTGTTCGAGTTGCACCGCCAGGTTGCCCGCGAGAGCGGCCATGGAGCGCTGCCGGTGAGCGTCAACTCGCACACCTACGTCGCCGAGACCGGCGAGCAGGCCCGCGACGAGTTCTTCCCGTCCTACGCGCGGACGATGACGGCGCTGGGCCGCGAGCGCGGCTGGCCGCCGACGACCCGCGCGCAGTTCGACGCGGCCTGCGGTCCGCGCGGGCACCTGCTCGTCGGTAGCCCGCCGGAGGTGGCCGACAAGATCGTCTACGAGCACGAGCTGTTCGGCCACGACCGCTTTCTCGCGCAGATGACGGTGGGCCCGATGCCCCACGAGCGCACGCTGCGCTCGATCGAGCTGTTCGCCACCGAGGTCGCACCGGCGGTCAGGGAGCGAGTGCGCGCCGCTGCGCCGGCGAGCTCTGCCTGAGCGCTTAGAAGGCCAGCGCTTCCCGGAGCTGCGACACGTCCTGGAAGTCGAGGCCGAGCGTGTGCACGTGGCGGTGGCGGATCACGCCCTCCTCGTCGAGGGCGAACACGGCCCGCTTGGTCCCCACCACCGGGCGCCAGGCGCCGTACGCCTTGGCCACCGCGCCGTCCTCGTCGGCCAGCAGCGGGATGTTCAGGCCGTTCTTGGCGATGAACGCGGCGTGGGACTCGACGTTCTGCGCCGAGATCCCGACGACCTCCGCGCCGAGGCTCGAGACGTCCTCGGCGTGATCGCGGTAGGAGCAGAACTGCCTGGTGCACACCGGCGTGTTGTCGCCGGGGTAGAAGAGGAGCAGCACGCGCTTGCCGCGCTGCTCGGAGAGCCGGAACGGCCCGTCGGTTCCGACGAGCGAGAAGTCGGGGGCGTGGTCGCCTACGCGGGGGCTGGGCACCGCGTCATCATGCCGCAAAGAGGACGAGATCGGGCTCGCGCTCGCCCCGCAGCACAGCGAGATCGACCTCGACCCAGCCGATCCCGCGCGACTCGGCCAGCACCTTGGCCTGCGGCTTGATCTCCTGGGCGGCCAGGATGCCGCGGCAGCTCGCGGTCGCCGGATCCTGGCGGATGCGCTCGAGATAGCGGGTGAGCTGCTCGACCGCGTCGATCGTCCCCACCCGCTTGATCTCGACGGCGATCCAGCCGTCCTCGGCGTCTCGGCACATGAGGTCGACAGGGCCAATGTCGGTCGGCCACTCCCGGCGCGCCAGCCGGAAGCCCTCGCCGCACCAGTGGACCTGGTCGGCCAGCAGCTCCTGCAGGTCGCGCTCGACGCCGTCCTTCTCCAGCGCCGCCGCCTCGCCCATGTCGTGCATCACGTCGGAGATCACCTCGACCACCCGGATCTCCAGCCGATCCTCGCCCTTGAGCTTGCGAACCTCGATCGAGCCATCGGACTCCTCGATCACGCACGGCGGCGTCATCCAGTTCTGGGGCTTGTAGCCCCCGGTGTCGGCGTGGACCATGACCGACCCGTCGCTCTTGACCATGATCAGCCGCAGCGCCTCCGGCAGCCGCGCCTGCAGCAGGCGGCCGGTGTAGATCACCTCGCAGCGAGCGACGATCAGGCGCACGGTCCGAACGTAGCGAATGCGCCGGGCGGTTCTGGCACTGTCCCCGCTCTATGCGCGCCTTTGTGCGGCGGCGTCAGTGCCGGGGGCCGGCGGTGGGCGGGATCAGCCGCTTGAGCCCCGGCTCGCCGACCTCGACGTCGAGCACGGCCTGGTCG